>CAUUUJ010000004.1:0-38965 GCA_963548315.1 uncultured Candidatus Saccharibacteria bacterium
TGGATACGTTTAAGCTTTGGCGTGCGGTGCCGACAGACGACGTGCCGTTCGGTTACAAGGGGCGAATTCCGGTAATGGAGCAGTTGGTTGTGAGCGAGAATATTCAGAAATTCTTGCGCGGCGATGTTGAGGATGTCCACACGGAAGCGATTGAAAAGGCCGCAAAAGAAGATGGCATGGTGACGCTACTTCAAGCTGGCGTGTTGGCGGCTCTTCGTGGTGAGACAACATTAGAAGAAGTCAATAGAGTAATATAATTGACTTTATAGCTATAAACTGATAAGATATTAGTTTATGAGCGAAAGACAACGGGATGGTTATGTTGTTAAAGATAAACTATCTCATACAGAAGATCTGAATAAAAACTACATAAGTCAAATTATAGATTATGTAAAGCTTATTATTAAGCATGTACCGTTTCTTGTTGAAGGTGAGGAGTTGCGCGGTGAATATCAAGAAGCTTATGAGAAGGTTCTTGGGTTGTTTCAGCAAATTGAGAAGGAGTATAACAGGCTTCCAGATTGCATAGAGATAGATTTTGATATAGAGGAAGTCAAAGAATCGTTAAGAAGTATATTTAATGGAACATACGAGAAATTTATAAGGGAAAATCTTAGTGTAGTTTTTCCCGAAAAGCTGGCGGAAGTGAATATTCCAGAATTTTGCCAAGCTGGAGAGTATGTAATTCCCGACGTAGGACGATGGCAGTATGCTAATAAAATAATTAGTTCTGAACTTGCAGATCGTGAATATATGCGCTTTATCGCAGAGGCAAGGGAGGCTGTGACTAAGCGCCTTACTAAGGATGGGGCTTTTGGTTTACCTGATGATTTTACAATTACTAAACCTAAATATATCCCAGGTGATGATGACAAGATGAAGTTAAGTAGTTTTCTGGAAGACTTTAAGTGTCGGAAACTTAAGGAGGTTGAAGATGAGGAATGTAATGGTATTAATCCTGAAGGTGATTTAAAATTCGCCAACAGTGTTCTTAAGTTTATAAAATCCATAAAATTGCCAAGCAAAGAGGAACTAGCCAAGCAGTATAAAGACGCGACAATTAAGGAAAACAGTCCAGTGGTTCGTAGTCTTGCTGAATCTATGGCTAAAGAGCATCTGAGTGGGGCTTTAGACAACGCCCTGAGGGTGCTTTCGGAGAAATTGAATGGCTATGAAGTGGCACCTAAAATCGCTACTGAATCTTTGAATAAGGCGAAGAAGAGAAAGAAGCAATCACGCCAGGATAATTGTGAGGTGAGTGATCAGAATATTAAGGCTACTGAGGTTAACTTGAAGGTCGGGGATTATATAGAGCTTAGTCACGAAACATTTCCGTGGTTAGATGATGAAATGGCTAAGGTTTTATATATTAAGAGAAGCGGTAATGGCGTTACGGTAGTAGTCGATGCTCGTACTGAAGCAGCCAAGAGAATTGAACACAGAATGTCTGGCTATGAGACAAAGAAAAAGCAGAAGAGTATTTTGCCCAGTCTTTATAATAAATTAAAATTAGCGGCAGAAATTGTTGCAACGTCAGATTCTGGATTACGTGATTCTTGGACGACCTTAAGATATCGAGATAAAAATAAGTATCCTTTTAGTATCTTTAGCTGGAAAGCCCAAACATCTGACGCACTAAGGATGTATGTGTCGCACATCGCTATGGATAAGGTGGATGATGAGTCTGTGAGAAAGATACTAGAAGAGAACGGTGTAACTCATTTATTAATGCTTTTGGGTGCTTGCGACAAAAATAACCAGGAAGAATTATTGCCAGTATTTACTGGGCGGACTAGGCGCATTGAGGCAGCTGACGGTGCTGGTGTTTAGGCTTATCTAATGACATTCGCAACAGCTTCAACAACGCCTTCATCAAATGCGGTTGGGACGACTTTATCGACGGTTGGATTTTCGACCAAGTTAGCCAACGCTTCAGCAGCCGCCAATTTGTGCTGATCGGTGATTTTCTTAACTCCGTGATCTAATGCGCCGCGGAAAATTCCAGGGAAGGCCAGAGAATTGTTGACTTGGTTTGGAAAGTCGCTACGACCCGTGCCGATGATTGCTACGCCGGCTTCTTTGGCGACATCTGGCATAATCTCTGGAACAGGATTTGCTAGTGCGAATACGATTGGATCTTTCGCCATTTTTTGGACCAATTCTGGAGTGAGAAGTCCTGCGCGCGATACGCCGATGAATACGTCTGCGTCAGTGACGGCGTCTTCAATTGAGCCAGATTGCGATGCGTCGACATATTCCAATAGCGCGGTTTTTTCAGCATTCAAATCTGTGCGTGATTTTCCGACAATTCCTCGGCTATCCACCGCTACAATGTTTTTTGCTCCGTAAAGATTTAACAATTTGATGATTGCCGTGCCAGCTGCGCCTGCGCCGATGACCACGAATTTGCAATCTGCCAGGTTTCGTCTTGTCAATTTAGCGGCGTTAATTAAGCCCGCTAATACAACGACAGCCGTGCCGTGTTGATCGTCATGGAAGACTGGAATATCTAATTCCGCCTTCAATCGCTCTTCAATCTCAAAACATTTTGGTGCGGCAATGTCTTCAAGGTTGATGGCGCCGAAGCTTGGCGCAATGGCTTTAACGGTGGCAATAATTTCTTCTGGTTCGTGAATGTCTAACACAATTGGCACGGCGTCGACATCGGCAAAATGCTTAAATAGCAAAGCTTTTCCTTCCATGACTGGCATGGCGGCTTTTGGTCCCAAATTACCTAAGCCTAAAATCGCTGAGCCGTCTGAGATTACGGCGACTAGATTGTTTGTCCAAGTGTACTTTGGTAAATCGGCTGGATTTTCGGCAATTGCTTGACTGACTGCGCCGACGCCAGGGCTGTAATAGGCGCTAAGTTTGTCGCGATTAAGCTCCTCTTTGTCTCTGAGGCTAGTCGTAATTTTACCTTTGTATTTTTCGTGTAGTTCGAGTGCTAATTTATTGTAATCCATAGCTATATTATACTCCAATTTTATTTAATTGATATTTCTTCAGATTTGTGTTATTATCTTATGTAATTGTACGAGAGTTAAATATTCGAGCCTTGTTTGACGTGGAGCCGCAGAGGTACAACTGCGTGGCCAGTCGGAGCGAGTTCGGAAGATAGGAAAAAATTATGAGTTTTCAATTGATTGACAAAATCAACCAAGCACAAAAAAAGCAAGCAGTTGTCGATGCTCGCAGTGGTGATACAGTTCGTGTTTACCAGAAAATTAAGGAAGGCAACAAAGAGCGTATTCAGATGTTCGAGGGTGTTGTTATTCGTACCGACAATAAAAAATCACACACATCACGCATTACGGTTCGAAAGATCGCTTCAGGCGTTGGCGTTGAAAAGTCATTCTTGATACACAGTCCACTGATTGAGAAGATTGAGATTGTTCGTCGCGCTAAGGTTCGCCGCAAGTTCTTAAGCTTCCTTCGCCAGCGTAGCGGTAAGTCAGCTCGCTTGACGGCTAAGAATTTCGATCGCGCTGCTGTTAATGACATTCATGACGCTAAGGCGGAAGCGGAAGCTGAACGCTTGAAGGAAGGGGCTGCTCAGGCTGCTGCTGCAAAACAAGCTGAAAAAGATGCCGCTCAGGCAGAGCTTGACGCTAAGGCTGCCGAAGTTGCAGCTCGCCACAAAGACGCGTAATTGTCAATTGGTTAATCGTTAAAACCGTCTCTTAATCTGAGGCGGTTTTCTCATGTTATAATCTCAATATGGCAATATTTCATTATATATCCGTCCTTGTTCCGACGACTTTGGCTGTGGCGACTCCTTATGTTTTGAAGAAAAACGGCTTTGATAATGAGAAAAAATATCGCTGGCTACTTTACGTAGCGTGTTTGTTGTTTTTCATATCTTGGTATTTGCCATCGCCGTTAATTGACGGACAGGACACTAGTTTTACGACGCACTTTGTGGGCGGTGGGCTATTTACGGGGCTATTCTGGGTGTATTTGGTTTCGTCGATGAAATGGCGGGCGCATTGGCTGGTGACGGCGTTTTCAGTATTTGCTTTAGTTTCGGCGCTGGGCTGCATTAACGAACTGGCGGAATTATTTATGGTCAAGGTGGGCTTGGCGAGCATAAAATTAGACGACACGAATTGGGATATTTTAGCGAATACATTAGGCGCGGCAACAATTTGGTTTGGCTGGATTATTGCTGATTTTATGACGAAAAAGGGAAGATTGTCGGATGATTCTGGGAATTGATGAAGTCGGGCGCGGCGCGTGGGCTGGACCGTTGGTGATTGGTGCGGTGGTTTTGGGTGGCGCTGAAATTGAAGGGCTTGATGATAGTAAAAAATTGACTAAAAAACGCCGTGAATTGCTCGATGAGGAAATTCGCGAGCAAGCATCGGCTTGGGCGTTGGGTTGGGTTTCTGCTGAGGAGCTGGATGAAATAGGAATGAGCGAGGCGCTTAAGTTGGCGACGCGGCGCGCAGTCAAAGAAATCCAAGCGAAATGTCAGAAAAACGGCTCGAAGTTTGATGAGATTATCATCGATGGGACGGTCAATTTTTTGGCGGGTACACCGCTGGAAAAGTATGTAACAATTATAGCGAAAGCCGACGGTCTGATTCCGAGCGTTTCGGCGGCGTCGATTATTGCTAAGGTGGCTCGCGATAAGTTTATGGCGAAGCAGGATAATATTTATCCGGGATATGATTTTTCTTCACACGTTGGTTATGGCGTAGCGAAACACCGGGAGGCTATTGATAATCTGGGCGTGACTTCGCTACATCGGCTGAGTTTTGCGCCGTTGGCTAAATATGCTAATGTTGAGGCGAATTCGCAGAATACACCTGACGACGGAAGGTCTGAAAACCAGCAAAAAGACACAACGCGTCAAATTGGCGATAAGGGTGAGCAAGCGGCGGCGGATTGGTTGGCGGGCGATGGTCATGAGATTATAGAACGGAATTGGCGGACGCGGTATTGCGAAATTGATATTGTTAGTAAAAAAGATAACGTTTTATATTTTACAGAGGTCAAATATCGTAAAAATGACAATTTCGGCGATGGCTTGGCGGCAATTACAAATAAAAAACAGCAACAAATGCGTTTTGCTGCTGAAATATTCATTGCCAAAAATGCGCAATATGAAAGCTGTGATATGCAAATGCTGGCAATTTCTGTTGATGGAAATCCGCCCGTAGTTGAAGAGTGTGTAGTGTTGGAATAAATTGTTCGCTTTCGTCGTTTTCGACTCATCAGCATAGACACGCATCTATGGAGCGAACTGACAAGCAGGAGAATATGTGCGGCAGAGAGAACCGCCAAGAATTCTCGGCGGCTTGCCAGTCCGGCGGCGTTAGCCGCACGTGCCGGTGGGCATTTGTGTGGTTGGTGTGACACTCTGGATGTTCCAGAAGGTTGAGGCCCAGGGCACTCTGTACCCATAGGACTTGATGATGTAGGTCTCACCAACCTTGATACGGCCGTACAGGTCCGCGCTATCAAAGCGCGACCCCTGACTGCCGTAGTAGTCTTCCACTGTATACGTTTGGCCCGAAGTATAGACACGATACTCGTGTCCATCTCTTCCTTTCTGTACGGACTCCTTGCCGCACACAGTGACGATCTCCGTATGCTGGTTCCCTTGCGCCACCGAGGTGGCACAGGCGCGGAACCCAAAAGCAGCTCCGAAAACAATGATGAGAAGAATCACAAAGATCTTCCCTTCCGACATTTTCTTGTAGTTGTATCGCATTTTACCACTCTCTCCTCGCCCGGACGGAATTGTCCGTGTTTTATAAAAACACTGCCCTGGCGCCCGGATGGCGCTTGAGCAAGATGAGGTTTCACGACACTATTTTGCTTCCGCTAAAATAACGCCATAAAATCTCACCTTGCTTTATTCTCAACTGCTTGTCAAAGTACGCTTTCGGACAAGGATTTACTCGACTTGTCAACAAAAGCTAATATATATATCACTAATAGTATAAAATGTCAATAGATTTTGTCAAAAATGTGTAGAATAATGCAGTAAAATTATCTATAACGCGGAAATAACCGCTTCTTTGTCTCGTTTAATCAGCTCAACTCGCGCGGATATTTCGGTAATTCCCAGCTTAATCGTTCTGGTGAGGGCTGGAATATTTTCCATCGGTTCAAAGAATTGTCGGAAATCGTCAAGTTCATTAGGTGTTAGTAGCGCCGTAGCTGCATAGCGAATGAAATCGTCGTAACTTTTATCCTCGCCAAACGTACCTTCAACCCACGCCCAGTTCTCTTTCAGCCAATTCCACGCAATCTGGCGGCTTTCTCTGGTCCGAATCAAATACACAAACCAACGGCTGGCGTCTTGCGGGCGGATAATATTGGAATCTTTAATGTTGGCAAGAATTTTTTCTGCCGTTTCAGGGTTTTTGGTAGAAGTTAGTCCAATTGCAATATCATTCTGCAGGTCATTTGACGGGGTGTTTTTATACGCGGCAAAGAGATTTTCAATCATCTCTGGCGTCTCGAAATGTCTTACGTTTGCGCTGATAATTAAAGCTCGAAGTTCTGTCGGCAAGTCTTCTAGTTTATTGTTGTCAAAACGCGTTTTCGCCTCATTCAAAACCTCTTTATCTTCGCTATACATCATCAAACTCAAAGCCGTGGTGCGCCGCTCGCGGTCGTCGTCCGATTCTCCATATTTTTCATCCCAACCCAATTCCTCAAATGTGGCGCGCGCAAATTCTCCAGAAATTTTCTTTAATGAATCTCTGGCGGTGTCATTATCATCAACGAATTTTCGCAGTTCCGTCAAGGCGCCAGCCGCCATACCGAAGACTTTTTCGTTGGTTTCGGTTTTTAGCGACAATGCCAATGAAAGTAGTGACGCCGAGTTTTCAAATCCAGCGCGGGCGAGTATTGTCGCGTCCTGTAAGATACAAATCTTATCCAAGGTTGGCAATTCTGTAATGTTTTTCAATAAATATTCGCGAGTGGATTCGTCATATTTGGTGACGAAGTGGGCGCTTAAGCCGCAGTTTAATTGTAATGGCTTTTCAATGGAAACGGTGGTTTCTTTTTGATCCAAGATTTTTACGTCAAGCGGTTGGTTTGCGAATAACGGAATCGGCCATAACGCGTCAGATGGTTGGTGCTTGCCGATGAAGAATCGTTCCTGACTTAAAATCGCCGCGTCGTGACTGTTTGAAACTGATACGACAGGAAGGCCGGGTTGGGAAATCCAAGTGTTCATTAGATTGACGATTGGCTGACCGCTCGCTGACTCCAATTCTTGCCATAAATCATTTCCGACGGTGTTTTTATACGCGAATTTTTCAAAATATGATTTAAGTCCAGCGCGAAACGCCTCTTCGCCGATAAGTTTTCTGACCATAACTAGCAGTCGACCGCCCTTGGCATAAACAATTGCTGGGTCGAACAAAGTGCTGATTTCGTCTGGATGATTAACGTCGGCTTGAACCGATTGAACGCCGTCCAAGCTGTCGCGTCTGAGTGCGGCCGTTACTTCATTCGTGGCAAAATCTTCCCACATGCGCCATTCGGGGTGTAATGCATCAATCGCCACGTATTCCATCATATTGGCAAAGCTTTCGTTGAGCCACAAGTCGTTCCACCAGTTCATGGTAACCAAATTGCCGAACCATTGATGGCTAAGCTCGTGCGCAATAACCGTGGCAATGAAGCGTCTGGAGGATTCTGGGGTTAATTCTGGGTCCGCAAGCAAACAGCTTTCGCGGTAAGTAATTAATCCCCAGTTTTCCATGGCACCAGAGGAAAAGTCGGGAAGAGCGACGTGGTCAGATTTTGGCAATGGATATTTGACGCCGAAATATTCGTCATAAAAATCAATTGAACGAGTGGCTATATCTAACGCAAAATCTAATGTATTTTCATTCTGAGCTGGCGTCGCCCAGACGTTGACTTCAACGCCAGATTTGGTGCGAGCGGATTTTTTGTGCAATTCACCGATGACGAAAGCCAGAAGATAGCTGCTCATCCGCGGTGTTTTTTCAAATGTCGTCGTGCGAGAATTGCCATTTTCTTCTTCGTGTTTTACGGGCATATTTCCCAAAACTGCTATTCCTGGGCGAGTTATTAGCGTCAAATCGTATTCGGCTTTGGCGGCCGGCTCATCAACGCAAGGGAAAACTTCGCGGGCGTGATGTGATTCAAATTGAGTGGCGAAAAGCTGTTTTTTAACGCCGTCGTGAGTAAAGTAGCAAGGGTATAATCCGTGCATTGCGTCGGTGATGTTTCCAGAAAAATTGATGCAAATTGTGTGGTTGCCGCTTTTAAGTTCAGGCTGGGATAATCTCAATTCGTCAAACTCACCAAATGAGACGCCGGCGGGCTGATCGTCGATTGTGGCTGATTGAATTGTTAAGCCTTTGGAATGTAGCGAAATTGATTCGCTGGTGGAATCGCCAGAAATAATAACTGTGCCGAAAAATTCTTTTTTCTCGGCGCGTGTTAAATTGAGAGTTAGGTTGTAATGATTTGGTGTGAATGTGTCAAGTAAGCGTGGAACTTTAGTCATAGTTTAATTATAATACAGTCATGAGGGTGAATAAAATACGACGTCGGCAAGTGGTGATTGCGCTGGTAATTTTGATAGTCGGCGTGGCGGTTTGGGCCTCGCGAATTTCGCAACCCGAATCTCAGACAATTCAAACTTCAACGCAACGAGAATTATTTGGTGCTTCGAACGCCAAATCGGAATTGGAAAAGATAGAAATTAAAGGACGTGCGCCAAAGACTGGCTATTCCAGGAAACAATTCGGGAATGGCTGGGGCAAAATTAACGGCTGCTCTGTGCGGGAAGTGATTCTGGCTCGAGATTTGACGGATGAGAAAATTGATGAAAAATGTCGAGTTTTGTCGGGTGTGCTGAATGATCCGTACACTGGTCAAGTAATCCAATTTCAGCGCGGCGAAAAAACCAGTTCTAAGGTTCAGATTGATCACGTCGTGGCTTTGAGCGATGCTTGGCAAAAGGGCGCGCAGCAAATTTCTCCAGAAGAGCGAGAGAAATTGGCGAACGATCCGTTAAATCTGTTGGCGGTTGACGGTCCAGCAAATCAAGCCAAAGGCGACGGCGATGCGGCAACTTGGCTACCGAGTAATAAACCTTTTAGGTGCCAATATATCGCGCGGCAAGTGGCTGTGAAACGAAAATATCATTTGTGGGTAACGGAAGCTGAAAAAAGCGCGATGTCGGGAATCCTGGAAAAATGTACTGAAGTAAATTGACAAAATGAAAAATTTTTAATACAATGAGAAAGTACTCATCCGGCCGGCAGGTCGGAGTTTTTCGTTTATGGAAGTTTGAGACGGAAAAAGATATAATTAATAAGAAGGAGAATGTAATGGAAGACTTGAACATTAAGCAGTTGACGTTGGCAGTGCGTACGATCGCTGAGGAAAAAAACTTGCCAGAAGAAACAGTTTTGAGCGTGATTGAGCAGGCGATTGCGGCGGCTTGGCGTCGTGATAATGGCACACGTGACCAATTGGTTCGCGCAAGCTTGAATATCAATAACGGTACGGCTGTCGTGTCAGTTGTTAAAACTGTTGTTGAAGAAGTTGAGAATGACGCCAATCAAATAGACCTAGAGGAAGCTAAGGAGATAGATCCTGCAGCTGATCTTGGCGGTGAAGTTGTGATGGAAACTCATAACGTGACGACTTTTGGTCGAGTTGCAGCTCAGACTGCTAAGCAAGTGATTTTGCAGCGTCTGCGCGAAGCTGAGCGTGAAGTTGTTTTGGCGGAATTTGAGGATAAAATCGGTACGGTTGTTATCGGTACGGTTCAGCGAGTTGAGCCACGCGTTGTGCGAATCGAGCTGGGCAAGGCTGTCGGAATTATGCCTCAGAGTGAGCAAATTCCTGGCGAATATTACGGCGTTGGTCGTCGAATTAAGGTTTACATTAAGGATATTGAGCGCGAAGGTCGCGGTCCGCAATTGATTCTTAGCCGCGGCAATGAAGAGTTTGTGCGATTCTTGTTCAATCAAGAAGTCCCAGAGATGGAAACTGGTGCAGTTGAGATTAAGGCAATCGCTCGCGAAGCTGGTCGCCGAACCAAATTGGCGGTTTCTTCAGCGCTACCTGGCGTTGATCCAGTTGGTACGTTTGTTGGTGGTCACGGCGCCCGCGTTCAGGCTGTGATGAATGAAATTGGCGAGCAGGAAAAAATTGACATTATTCCATACGAGGAAGATGCGGCTGGATTTATTGCCAATGCAATGAGCCCAGCAGAGGTTTTGAGTGTGACTGTCAATGAAGACGAGAAGCGTGCGACGGTTTATGTTAGCGAAGATCAGCAATCAATAGCAATCGGTCGTGCCGGACAGAACGTTCGCTTGGCAAGTCGATTGACTGGCTATGAATTAGACATCGAAGCAAAAGCTCCTGTTAAGACAGAGCCAAAACCTCGAAAGAATATTGAGGATAGCTTGATGAGTGTAGTTGAGGAGGTGGCGGAATAAGCTGCCTTCTGCGAATCGCCGAAAACGAAAGGAGGGCGATATGTCAGAAGATTTTTCTGAATTAGAACCTCGGCTGACGGAAACGGCTCGAGCCAGTTTGGGGCGGGCTGGTTTTCTGGCGCATAATGAGGGAAGCGAATATGTTGGCACGGAGCATATTTTGCTTGGTGTGCTGGCTCAAAATTCGTCATTGGGCGCAAAGATTTTGGCGGAAAATGGCGTAACTTTGGATCGTGCGGAAATGGCGTTGAATCTGACCGCGAAGCCGCTGGTGATTACGATTGTAAGTAAGGGGTTGAGTGCTGAAGTTGTTGAATTGATAAGAATTGCCTGGCAATTAGCGGTTGAATTTGGGCAGGAAAAAATTGGCACGGAACACATCGTTTATGGAATGCTGCAGCAGCACGAGGCGCGAGCGACTAAATTGCTGCGAGATATGAATGTTGACATTGACAATCTGCGTGGAAGTTTGGAAGATGTGTTTGATAAACAGCAATTTGAATCTCTGCAGAGTGAGCGTAGTGTGGTGAGTAAAAATTCTGGCGATTTGCGAGTTTTGGAGAAATTTGGTGTCGATTTGACGCGACGCGCCAGCGAAGGATTTTTGGATCCGGTGATTGGTCGAGCGTCGGAAATTCAGCGAATGATCACGATTTTAGGCCGGCGTAGCAAGAATAATCCAGCGCTAATTGGCGAACCTGGCGTCGGTAAAACTGCGGTCGTTGAGGGTTTGGCGCAGAGGATTGCTGATAATAAAGTTCCCGAATTTTTGAAGGGTAAGCGACTTTTTCAATTGGATTTGACGGCGATGATTGCTGGGACGAAATATCGCGGGCAATTTGAGGAGCGATTGCAAAAAGTTCTGGCGGTCGCTAAAAAACATCAAGAAATTATTTTGTTTATTGATGAGTTACATCTGTTAGTTGGCGCTGGTTCGGCTGAAGGTTCGATGGACGCGGCGAATGTATTGAAGCCAGCGTTGTCGCGAGGCGAGGTGCGACTAATTGGCGCGACGACGTTTGATGAATATCGAAAACATATCGAAAAAGATGCTGCGTTGTCACGGCGCTTCCAGTCGGTCACGGTCAATGAGCCATCATCGGAAGAGGCGGTGGAAATGATGCGCGGTTTGAGAGGAAAATTAGCCAAGCATCATCAAGTTCAAATTCCTGACGAAATGTTGACTGAAGCGGTGGATTTGAGCCAGCGTTACGTGACGGAGCGATTTTTGCCAGATAAAGCGATTGACGTGATTGACGAGGCGGCGAGTTTATTGAAGTCTAGCTCGCCAATAAAATTGTCGCGTAAGGATAAGTTAGCTCGCCAAATTAAGCGATTGGCTGGGAAAATTGACGCCGCGGTCGAGGCTGAAAATTACGAAAAAGCCGCAGAATTTAAGATGCAAATGAGGCAATTGGAATTGCAAGCCGAAGCGCTGAAAGATGAAGCCAGTGATGAACCCGTATTGACCGATGAATATTTGCGTCGAGCGGTTTCGGCAATGACGAATATCCCGATTGACAGATTATCGTTAAATCAGATGAAGGATTTGATTCGCTTGGAGAAGCGACTGAGTCAGAGTGTTCTTGGTCAGAATGAAGCGATTGAGCAACTGGCGCGTGCGATTCGCCGCAATAGAGCTGGGCTAAATCGTCAGAGTGGGCCACTTGGGTCGTTTATCTTTCTGGGCCCGACTGGAGTTGGTAAGACGGAATTGGCGCGAGTTCTGGCGCGGGAAGTTTTTGGCGGCGAGGATAGCTTGATCAAGATTGACATGAGCGAATTTTCTGAGCGTCACACGGCTAGTCGGCTTGTTGGTGCGCCGGCTGGTTATGTTGGCTATGAGGATGGCGGGAAATTAACGGATAAAGTTCGTCGTCGACCATATAGCGTGGTGCTATTTGATGAAATTGAAAAGGCGCACCCTGACGTTCTGAACTTGCTTTTGCAGATTTTGGAGGACGGCAAGTTGAGCGACTCTCACGGGCGAACGGTGAGTTTTCGTCAGACGATTATTATCTTGACGAGCAACGTCGGCGCCGAGCAAATGATTCAGGATTCGGAGCTGGGATTTGGCGTGTCTGGGCAGAAAAAGTCGGCTAGCGAAAATCGTCACGAGAAAAATTCGCGTGCCGCTCTGCGTGAGCTTGAGGAGTTTTTGCGTCCAGAATTGATTGGTAGATTTGATAACGTGATTACATTTAAGCCGTTGTCTCGCTCGATCGTGCGAAAGATTTTTGACAATCTCACGTCTGATTTGGTCAAGGCCGTCGCTCAACATGGAATGACGCTTGATATTACTTCTTCGGCGAAGCGTTGGTTGATTGATCGGGGATTTGATGAGCAGCGCGGCGTGCGAGTTTTAAGACGAATAATTCAGTCGGAGTTGGCGGATCCGTTGAGTGATGTTTTATTGTCCAATAAGGCAAAACCTGGCGACACGCTGGAGGCTAAAATTGATAATAATAAGGTGGTGATTAATGTCAATCATGCGTAAAATATTCAGCGTCCTCACGCCGATAATTGTACTTTCTGCTGCGGTTTTTGTGATGATGAATCGTCAGCAAATTATTGATGAGATTACGCTGTGGCAATATAAGCCGAGTGCGGAAATTGTCGCTATTGCTGATCGCGTAAAGATGTCGGATGTTGGCAGGAAAATGTTCTATGTTTCTAATCCACAAATCAAATCGGCGAATGAATTTAACGAAGATTGTCGGCGTGTGGAAAAGGGAAACGCAATTTTGGGTTGTTATAATCCGTCGTCTAGGGATATTTATATTTATAACGTGACCAATTCTGAGCTTGATGGCGTGAAAGAAGTGACGGCAGCGCATGAGATGCTGCACGCTGCTTGGGAAAGGTTGAGTGCGTCGGAAAAATCTCATTTGAGCGAGCTTTTGGAGTGGGCTTATAATAATGTGAAAAATAAGAAATTGTCCGAGCGAATGGAGTATTATGATCGTGCGCAACCTGGAACGAGAGCTAACGAGTTGCACTCAATTTTAGGGACGGAATTTGCCAATTTGGGCGACGAGCTGGAAGAATATTATCGACGATATTTTACTGATAGATCCGAAGTCGTGAAATTGCACGCGCAATATCAAGAAAAATTTGAGTCCAGAGAAAATGAAGCACAGAAATTGAGCGAGTCGTTGAAGGTTCGAAAGGAAAAATTGAACAGAGAATTATCGCAATATTCAACTGATTTGGCGGATTATAATGGCCGCGTGGCGGACTTTAATCGGCGAGCGGGTATTAGTGGTGGATTCTTGTCGCAGAGTGATTTTTATAGTCAACGTCAAGCTCTGAAGGCGGAGCTATCGGAGTTGAACGAAAGGCGTGCCAATTTGAATTCTGAGATCAATTCTTACAATTCTGATGTTTTGCGGCTCAGGGAGTTGGGTGTGCAGATTGATGAATTGAATAAAAGTTTGGATAGTTTGGAGGGGGCGAAATAATGGCGAAAGTTAGAAGTCAATTTGTTTGTCAGCAGTGCGGAGCTAGTTTTTCAAAGTGGGCTGGCAGGTGTGAAAATTGCGGGGAATGGAATTCGCTAGTCGAGCAGGTCGTTTCTTCTGGTGGGTCGTCCGTTGTTGATAAATCGACTGGGCGCGGTAAAGCCTTGAAAACGTCTAGTATCCGTGAAGCTGTCTCTGAGTCTGGATTAGAAAGATTAAGTACGGGAATTGACGATTTGGACGCTGTTTTGGGCGGCGGTTTTCTGGTTGGCGGCGTGGTGCTGGTGGCGGGTCAGCCAGGAATTGGAAAGAGTACGCTGCTGGCGCAAGTTGCGGCACATATCGCCAAGACAAAATCGGTGTTATATGTGAGCGGTGAGGAGTCGGTTTCTCAGGTGAAGCTTCGTGCGGAGCGTTTGGGTGCGGCTGATTCGGAAAAAATGCAGCTGGCGTCCAGTAATAGCGCGGAAGATATTGCGGCGTCAATTCAGCAAGGCGGATATGATCTGGCAATTATCGATTCGGTTCAGACAATTTCCCTCAGCGAGATTTCCTCTGCTCCGGGATCGGTTAGTCAGATCACCAACTCATCAAATGTAATTATTCGTGCCGCCAAAGCTTCGGGCACGGCGGTGATTTTGGTTGGTCATGTCACCAAAGAGGGTTCGATTGCTGGCCCGAAAATATTAGAGCATTTAGTGGACGTTGTGCTGAATTTTGAGGGCGATCGATATGGCGGCTTCCGAGTTGTTCGGGCGCAGAAAAATAGATACGGATCGACTAACGAAGCGGCAATTTTTGAGATGGATGAGCAGGGGCTAAGGATCGTGAAGAATCCGTCGGCGGAACTTCTGGCGGAGCGGCAGAATCTGGATGGATCAATTGTACTGGCGACCATGGAAGGCGCACGTCCACTTTTGGTGGAGATTCAGGCGCTAGTCAATCCGACGAATTTTGGCTATCCTAAGCGCACGGCGAGTGGTTTTGATTTGAATCGATTGAATCTGTTGGTGGCGGTTCTGGAGAAGCGAACGAAGTTAAAGTTGGCGGACAAAGATATTTATGTCAATGTGGTCGGCGGTCTGAAATTAAATGATCCAGCGGCCGATTTGGCTGTGGCGATGGCGATTGCTAGCGCTAGTGCTGGGCGAAGTCTGGACGAAGGTGCTGTGGTGTTTGGCGAGATTGGTTTGGGTGGCGAGGTTCGTTCGGCGACGAATTGGCAAGCTCGAATTAAAGAGGCGAAGAAGCTGGGCTTCACTTATGCGATTGCGCCAAAAGTTCATAAAGATAAATTTATAAAAGGCGTCAGCGATATGCGGCAGGCGCTGATTGACTATTTACAATAGAAAGGGAAAAAATGAAAGATTTTTACGGATTGATAATAATTATAATGTTGCTTGGTTTGGCGGCTGAGGTTTATTTCTTGGCAAAACCGCGACGAAATTCATCTGTGGGCGCGGCGCCGATTTTGGTCGACACGTCAGTACTCATGGATGGGCGAGTGACTGAGCTAGCGAAGACTGGATTTCTGCTGGGAAAAATTATTGTGCCGAGGAGTGTATTGACAGAATTGCAATTATTAGCCGACGGTGCAGATCACGATAAGCGTGAAAGGGCGCGATTCGGTATGGATGTCGTGAAGGAGCTTAAGGACATTTTGAAATCTTCTTTTGAGCTTTACGATGATAATGTTCGCGTGCCGGAAGGTGTGGATTCGCGCTTGTTGAAATTGGCAAAGGAAATGGATGCGGCAGTGCTGACGCTTGATTATAATTTGAATAAGGTGGCACAAGTTGACGGCGTTAAGGTTTTGAATATCAATGAGCTGGCGAAAAGTTTGAGGATGAGTTATTTGCCTGGTGACGAGCTGGATTTGGAACTGTCGCAGAAGGGGCAAGATTCTCATCAAGCGGTTGGCTATTTGAAAGATGGAACGATGGTGGTTGTTGAGAACGCCAAGCGCTACATTGGACAAACGAAGAAGATTGAGATTATCCGAAGCTTGCAGACCGACGCTGGAAAAATGATGTTTGCGAAGCTTGTGATTGAACAGAAAAAACCTGTAAAGCAGAAGACTAGCGTTCCTAAAAAGCGCACAAATGGTCGCTCAAAAACATCAGCTCAACACGAGGCTGAGCTGATTAATTTGGTGAATAAACAATAGTTTATTTAGTTAACTTGAATGCTGCCAGTTGAAGTGGCGGTGTAATATGCAGAGTCTCTTACGGTTACAGAAACTGTGTGTGCTCCTGCCGTATCAAGCTCTACTGTGGCGGTCTGCTTGCCGCTTGAAGTAATTTCTGAGCTCTTAATACTCTTTCCGTCCACGGTAATTTCGATTGCCGATAAGCCCCAAGTTCCTGCTGTAACATCAACACTTATCGTATATTTCTTACCACTGTTGGTGTATGATATCGCTCCAATTTGCGGTTTAGTGTCGTCGCACTTGTGAACGTCATCTTCCGCATTCGCGTCGTAGCCTGAAGGAACGGTAATTGATTCTTTCTTGGTCAAAGGATCGATAATCTTTGTCACCTCAATCTCTTCCTTTGCGCCATCCGGAGTACAGTTTGTCGCCTTCTTCTTAGAGACTTTATCGAAGGTAATTTTCTCTGTAGACTGACTTTGTCTCTTATTCCACCATGACGGGTAGAGTTCGCCGTTGACAGTCTGGATTCCGCTTGGTCGCTCATACCATTGACCTGACTTCCATTTGCCTTCTTTGGCGTAAACTTGGGTGTGGGCAAATTCCATAACGCTTCTAATTACCGGCATGCCGTAGTTAGAAGCTGATGTACCAATCACGCTAGTGTCGGAGTTTCCGAGCCACATTCCCATAACCAGAACTGGGCTGTAATTAACAATCCAAAGGTCTTTTGGCTGCGATCCCTTGTCTGACGTACCGGTTTTTGCAGAGGTTCGAACGCCATTGACACCCATCCAGCCGTGAAGTCCAGGAGTTCGGTCGGACAAGATGTCGTTCACAATGTATGCTGATTGCGAGTCGATAACTTGCTTGCCTTCATCTTTCCATTTTTTCAGAGTTTCACCTTGGCTGTTCTTTACCTCGATAACACTTGAAATATCTTTTTGGACTCCCATTCGCGCCAGCGTTGAGTAGGCGTTCACCAATTCTGTTTGTTTGGTTCCACATGCACCAATTGCTGCACCGAGTCCATAACCGCCGGCATTTTCTTCCTGTCGGCAATAGTTAGTATCGCCCATTCTGCGGATTCCCTCGACGACCGGCTTAGCGGATCCGTCGCCAACTATATAAGCAGCTTTGATGGCTGGGACGTTTCGAGATAGAGCTAGCGCTCTTCGAATGTTGATGGCACCCATAAACTTATTATCCCAGTTTCTTAGAGTTGCGCCGTACAGTTTATCAATGTTCTCATCAGCTAAGACTGTGCCGCTACCGTATGCTTGCTTGCTGTCGTGTTTGTCGAATAATTGGGTAAAGACAAGCGACTTAATCGTGGAACCTGGCTGGATATAGGAAACTGCGGCATTATCTTGTCCGAAACCAGCATAATTAAAGTCGCGACTACCAACAAGTGCTACGATTTGTCCAGTCTGAACGTCTTCGACTGTTGCGGCGCCGTTACTAATTCGCACAGAATCTGGTCGACCCGTTGCAAAGAACGATTTCATTTCATTTTCAAGTTTCTCCTGAATTCGCCAGTCGAGGGTGGTTTTAATCGTCAATCCACCGCGTCCAACGACTGATTCGCCAAGCTCTTTACTCAACTGATTGCGAACCATCAATAGGAAGTGAGGAGCCTTAATATTCTCCAAGTGCTCAGTTTGCGGCTTAAGCGTGCTTAAGATGTCAATCTTTTTAGCTTTTTCAGCCTCATCCTTGGTAATAACGCCTTGCTCGGCCATGTAATCCAGAACTGTATGCTGTCGGGCAATTAAAGCCTTATTTCCAGCAGTGTTGTATGGATTATAGTAAGTTGGATTCTGTGGAATACCAGCAATTAGCGCCGCTTCCGCCAGCGTCAGATCTTTGGCGTGCTTGCCAAAGTATGTCTGAGCTGCAGACTCTGCGCCGTTACGACGACCGCCGTACGGAGATTCGTTCAGATATAATGACAGAATTTGGTCTTTGCTATACATGCGCTCAACTTCGATTGCGAGGATGATTTCCTTGATCTTTCGAGGAATACCGCTAATCGATCGGTCGCCGGCCTCATCTGCGAAGAAGACTTGCTTGACTAGCTGCTGTGTCAGAGTTGATCCACCCTGAACTTGGCGTCGTGAAGCAGTTGAGAGCATCGCGCGCATTATACCGCTAATACTGACACCGTGATGCTTATAGAAATCGCGGTCTTCAATTGCAACGGTGGCTTTTTTTAGATAGTCGCTAATCTGGTCAGATTCGACGACCAATTGATAATTGCCCGTACCTTTATCTTCCCAAAGCAAATTATCGTTGCGGTCGTAATATTTAGTGACGGTCGTCTGAACGCGCTTAGCAAGCTCGCCAGGGCGAATTTTATCGAGGTCTTTACGGAAGTAAGCGAACATTCCGCCGATAAGTAGCAGCATCAACAAAATACTGACGCCAAGAATTTTCAGCGCCATTAGTCCGCCGCGCTTGGAGAACCAATATTTCGCCAATCGCTTCGGATGTAATCGATAAAAGAATCGCTTTACGGGATGTTTCGGCAAAGTCGCCAAATATTCCGCTCGTTCGCGCGCGTCTTTATCTTTTTTAGTCTTATGTTTCTGCGCCAAATTGGCATATAAGTTCATCCGTTTCGACGGAGATTTCTTATCGCTTGAGCCGTGTCCGGCGGTGCTTATCGTAGTCTTTTTCTTCACAATTCTATTATATCACGCATATGTTTCGCTTCAATTGTAAAATTGCTATACTAATATATAGAAAAGGAGTGATATGAAATTATCAGAAGAATTACAATGGCGTGGATTTGTCAATCAAATGACATTCGACGATATTAGCAAGGTTGATACGCCGCGCAAGTTCTATTTCGGCGTTGATCCAAGCGCCGATAGCATGCAGATTGGTAATTTAGCAGCAGCGATGATGGTACGGCTATTTATGGAGTATGGACACGAAGCATATTTGCTGGTGGGTGGGGCTACTGGTATGATTGGCGATCCGGATGGCAAGAAGGACGAGCGCGAAGTTCGCGATGCTAATGTAGTTGCGCACAACGTGGAGTGTATTTCGGCTCAGTACAGGCGTGTTTTTGAGGGGCGTGACTTTCATCTGGTTAATAACGCCGATTGGTTTCGTAATATAAACTATATCGATTTCTTATATAAAGTTGGTAAATATATGTCGATGACGCAGCTGCTTGATCGCGAGTTTGTTCAAGCGCGCATCGGCGAGGGTGGCAGTGGTATTAGCTATGCTGAATTTAGCTACTCATTAATGCAGGGCTATGACTTCTTACATTTATTCCGAGAGCACGGTGTTACGCTACAGGTGTGCGGGGCTGATCAGTGGGGAAACTCGACGACTGGCGTTAGTCTTATCCGTAAATTAGAGGGCAGTGAAGCGCATGTTTATTCGGTGCCGCTGGTTATCAACAAAGCAACTGGCCGTAAGTTTGGCAAGTCTGAGGGCGGTGCAATTTGGCTTGACGAAAATAAAACCAGCGTATATAAGTTCTATCAATTCTGGCTGAACGTTGATGATGACGGTGTAATCGACTACATGAAGATGTACACTACGCTAGACCGCGATACCATTGAAGCTATTGCTGAAAATCACGCCGTTAATCCAGGTGCGCGTTCGGCACAGAAGGTTTTGGCTCGCGAAGTTACTGATATTGTCCATGGCGCTAATCGGCGCGAATCAGTGGAGCGGGTGACTGAAGTGTTGTTTGGTGGCGGCGATTTTAAGAAATTGTCGGACGATGATTTAGGCGCTTTGGCTGAAGAAATTCCTTGCGTTGATGCTGGAATTGATGTGATTGAAGCGCTGGTGGAGTCTGGGGCGGTTGGCTCTAACGGCGAAGCAAAGCGATTGTTAAAATCTGGCGCCATTAGCCTAAACGGCGAAAAACTTGCCGAAAATAAAGTCGTCAATAACACGTCGCTACTGAAGAAGGGTAAAAACACGTTCGTATTAATTATGGAAGGGAAAGAATAATGAAGAAAATTATCGGTTTTGATTTGGACGACACATTGGCAATTACAAAGTCGCCAATTAGCGACCGTATGGCTGGAATTCTTAGTCGATTGCTTGAGAATTATGACGTTTGTGTGATTACTGGCGGTACGTTTCAACAGATAAAGAAGCAGGTGATTGATAGATTGAACGTTACTCCGGAGTTGCTCCAGAAGTTCCACGCGATGCCAACTTGCGGAACTCGATATTATCGATTTGACGCCGCTGATGATGAATGGAAAATTCAGTATGCTAACGATTTGTCTGATGAACAAAAAACTCAGATAACTGCGGCATTGGAAGAAGTTGCGAAGGAAATGGGTATTTGGTGTGAGAATCCTGCGGGTGAAATAATTGAAGATCGACATAGCCAGATTACTATGTCGGCTTTGGGTCAGCAAGCTACACCTGAAGATAAGTATGCGTGGGCGGAGAAGTATAAGGATGTTCGTCCGATATATCGCGACAAGGTGGCGGAGAAATTGCCTGGGCTTGAGGTGCGAATTGGTGGCACGACCAGCACTGACATTACGCTTCCGGGAATTGATAAGGCTTATGGAATTGGCAGATTGCTTGAACTGAACGGCTGGTCGAAAGAAGAAACGCTGTTCTTTGGTGACAAAATTGAAGAAGGCGGCAATGATTTTCCAGTGAAGCAAATGGGCGTAGATTCAATCGGCGTGAGAGGCTGGGAAGATACGGCTTACGCTCTGGAAGGCATCAACGCCGTTTCGTAGATGAAATTAACAACTCCTCTCGAGCAAATTAAAGGCGTCGGACCGAAAACCGCCCAGGCTCTAGCGGCGGCTGGTCTTAAAACGGTTTCTGATGCCCTGAATTTCTTACCGCGAGCATATGACGACTATTCAACCGCGGTTAATATCGCAGATCTTCAGCCGGGAAAAGTTACGGTTAAGGCGCGCTGCGAGTCGGTTTCGACGCGTATTGTTCGGCGTGGACTTAGGATCACGACCGCGGTTTTGGCGGATAAATCGGGTAAAGTTAAGGCGGTTTGGTTCAATCAGCCGTACCGCGAAACGCAATTAAAATCTGATGCAGAATTTATTTTTTCTGGCCAATTTGGTATGCAATATAATCGCTATCAAATCAATAATCCGTCCGTCGAGCTGGCGAAAGAAATTGCCAAAACTGCTGCGGAAAATAATTCAGGAATTCAGCCAGTCTATAAGTCGATCAAAAATCTCCGCCCAAAAACCGTGCAAGATTTGATGAAAAATATTCGTCCAATTATGGATTTTTTGCCCGAGACTTTACCGGAAAATATTATTCGGCGCCAAAAATTGGTTAGTCGTTCTGAGGCGGTTAAATTTCTTCACGCGCCAAAAACTCACGAGGAAATTTCCCGCGGTCGTGAGCGCCTGGCGTTTGAGGAATTGTTCGAGATGATCTTGGCGGCACAATTTAACAAGCAAGAGCAGACCAGATTAACAGGCTGGAAAATTCCGTTTAATAAGTCGGTCGTGAAGAGTTTTGTCGACCAATTGCCGTTTCCTTTGACGAACGCTCAGCGCCGAGCTGCGTGGCAAATTCTGCAAGATTTGGAGTCTGATCATCCGATGAATCGGTTATTACAAGGAGATGTTGGCTCGGGAAAAACTGTAGTTTCGGGCCTGGTGGCTGCGGAAGTGGCGAAGGCTGGTTTCCAGACGGCAATTATGGCGCCGACGGAGATTTTGGCGCAGCAACATGCGAAAACGCTTGACGAGTTATTGTCGCCATTTGGTGTGTCGGTTGCACTTCTGACGGGTCACGTGAAAGGTGCGGCGCGCAATCAATTATTGGACAATTTGGCTAGCGGTAACATTGATGTTGTGGTCGGCACGCACGCGCTAATTCAGGAAAAAGTTGCGTATCATAAATTAGGATTTGCGGTGATCGACGAGCAGCATCGATTTGGCGTGAAGCAAAGACAAGCTTTATTGGAAAAGTCTGATTTTATGCCGCATCTTTTAAGTATGACCGCCACGCCGATTCCGCGCAGCTTGGCGCTGACATTGTACGGAGAATTGGATATTTCTATTCTAGACGAGTTGCCTTCTGGTCGCCAGCCGATTCAGACTAAGATTTGGTCGCCAGCATCAGCTCCGAAGCTTTACGAATCGATTGAAAATGAATTAGCCAAAGGCCGCCAAGCTTACGTTATTTGTCCGTTGATCGATGATAATCCAGACAATGATAAAAAATCGGTGGAGGCGGAATATAATAAATTGTCTAAGACTATTTTCAGCCATCGTCGAGTTGGGTTGTTGCACGGAAAGCTTCCTGTCGAAGAAAAAGCTGAAGTGATGCAGAAATTTGCGGACGGCAAGCTGGATATGCTAGTCAGTACGACTGTGGTTGAGGTTGGTGTGAATGTGCCGAATGCGACAGTGATGCTAATTGAGAATGCGGATAATTTCGGACTGAGTCAATTGCATCAATTGCGTGGGCGAGTTGGGCGCGGGAAACATAAGAGTTTTTGTCATTTGATGATGAGCGGCCACGATAAGCCGAGCCAACGACTTCGGGAGATTGAGAAATCGCAGGATGGATTTTATTTAGCGGAGGTTGATTTGAAATTGCGCGGACCTGGCGAGATTTACGGTAAAATGCAACACGGAGATTTGAACTTGAAAATTGCCTCGCTGGCGGATACGGCGCTAATTGCTCGCGCTCAAACCGAAGCCGAACGCTTTGTCAAAGAGGGGCAAGATTTGCTACAATATAATCATCTGGCGCACGCCGTCAGTCGCTATCAGCGATTAACTGTTTTAAATTAATATGTATGCAGGAACAACAATTAGGGATGGCTCTGGTCGATTTATTGGCGTCCACCAAAAAATAGATCGAGTCGCAAGGAGAAATATAGAACCAATTCTTCCTGATTGGTGTGATTTTCCTGACATTAAAAACATTCTTCATTTTGAGGGCAAGAATGGTCCTGATGGCGTCAAGCGAAAGAGTCCAGCCGTGGATGAGCCTTGGCACTTTATAAATCCGGACGATCCGAATGACACTGCACTTTTGGAGATGATTGACGGACATATTGGCAATTTAGTCGAGGCACTACGAACGAATAATTCCGAGCGAGCGGCGTTTGAGGCGGCTTGGATGGCGCACGCGATTACCGACGGTTTGACTCCAGCTCATCATTTTCCTCTGGAGCAAGCTATGGCGGAACTTCGCGGCGGTGAAGGGTTAGAAACGCGAACTTCAATTTTGAAGAAAAATCTCATGAAGGGTGATAACGGAATTGAACTGATTAAGAACAACTGGAAATTCTGGGGCGCCAAAGGTATGATGACGACACACGTGGCGTTTGAGGCTGGCGTAGCTAGCGTGGTGGCATATCCGCGTTTTAAGGACGCAATTCCAAGTGACGATGAGATATTGCAAGTGAAAAATCACGGCTATCGTGAGTATTATTTGGACCAAGTTCACGCCGTGGCGTCGATGAAAATGTATGACAATTTTAGCAAGAGCGGCTGGACAACGGACCTTGCTTGGCAGACAAATCGCGAGCTAATGCCGATTATTATAAAGTCGGTGATGTTGGGTTGGCTGGCGTCTATTTGGAAGCTTGAGGCAGAAAAAAGTGAGAGTTAGGATTATCTCTGGCGAATTTGGCGGACGATTTATAAAAACTCCGCCCGGCTCAACAACACATCCTATGGGCGAGCGAGTACGTTCAGCTATGTTCAATTCTTTGGGTGAATCGATACGCGGCGCGCGGGTTTTGGATGCTTTTGCGGGGTCTGGTGCTGTTGGGCTAGAGGCATTAAGTCGCGGCGCAGAGTCGGCGGTTTTCGTGGAGCGAGATCGAGTCGCTCAGCGAGTAATTGCTGAAAACATAAGCATTTTGGGCGTCGAAGAAAAATCTATTGTAATAAAAACAACGATAATAAATTGGTTGGAAAACGCGAGTTCAACAGGGGAGTTCGATATTATTTTTGCCGATCCACCGTACCATAATCCACAGTTTTCCACAGTTTCTAAGTTAATGAGACTACTCAAACCGGGTGGATTTATGATATTATCACATCCAGGAATAGGTGAGGTGCCAGTTCAAGACAAAACTGTTGTGGTGGACAGTCGTAGTTATGGGGAGGCGCACCTCACCAAGTTCCTGCGATTGAAATAAGTTTGATGAGCGTTCTGATAAATATCAGAGCGTTTTTAATAGAAAAAAGTAGGTAAATTATGAATGAATTTATTTTAGTAGCAATAAAATTATTGATCGGATTTTTTGCGCTGACGATAATAATTAACGTTACAGGAAAAGGTAATTTGGCGCCGTCTTCCGCTAGCGATCAAGTCCAGAATTACGTACTTGGTGGTATTATCGGCGGCGTTATTTATAACAATGATATTAAGATTTTGGACTATGTTGGAATTTTGTGTATATGGTGTGTGTTAGTCTTGACGCTGAAGTGGATAAAGAAACATAGCGTTAAAGCTAAACAGCTGATTGATGGTAAGGCTTTGATAATTATAGATAATGGAAAGATAAATATTGAAAATTGTAAGAAGGTCGGCTTAAGTGCTCATGATGTTTCTTTCAAGCTTCGAACCCATAATGTTTACTCGACGAAAGACGTGAAAAGAGCTGTTGTTGAACAGGATGGCGAGCTTATTATTTCGCATAAAGGCGAGGAAAATCCGAAATTCCCGTTAATAACGGACGGTCAATTGCAGGCTGATATCTTGGACGTAATCGGAAAAGACGAAAAGTGGTTGCTCGGTCAGCTTAAAAAACGAGGCTTAGAATCTTATGGAGATGTATTTTTAGGCGAGTATGTCGACGGAGATTTGATTCTGACTGCTTATAATTAAAGGTGAATTAACTGGACGGGATGAAAAACGCCGTTGTTTGATAGTGTATGGTCCGAACGGGACAAATATAGATGAGTGTGGCTCGAACAGAGCAAATGAATATAGTCAGCGCGATGAGGTGAGTGAGGATGCAAAACAAAGGGATGAGTATTACAAAAAACTCGCAGAGAAAAACACGGAGATTATTAGAATTATTGAACACATGGGCGGAGTTGCAGTGGGTGCAATTGATCTGAACCCTAGAGAACATGCAACGCAAGGTGAACTATTTCCAGAAAGCTGGGTTACTGGACAATAAGTAAAACTCCGCAATATCCTGGAATTGTTATTTGGAGATTTTCTGCGGTAATTAAATCGACAGAGTGAGTTGAGGCAATGATCTTGGCGTTTTCTGGAATGGAGAAGCTTTGTTCTGCGCCCGCGAAATTGATGAAAATGTAAGCACGTTGACCAGCCAACTTTCTTTTTAATTCGAGAATAAAGCCGTTGCCAGTGTTTTGCACGATGCTCAAATTGCCATTTTTAAGAATTGGGAGAGTTTGGCGTAATTTTAGCAGTCTTCGGTGCATATTAAGCAGAGAATCGTTTGCGGTTTTTTCACTATCAACGTTAATCTTCGTGCGATTTTCATTAATAGGAAGCCAAGGTTTTACACTTGAAAAGCCAGCAAATTGCGAATCATTCCACTGCATTGGCGTGCGTTCCAAATCTCGGCTATCAACAACAGAATTGGCGGGGCTAAAATTATCTTGAATGTCATCAGCGGTCAATTCTCCATTCGTCATGCCAATTTCGTCGCCGTAATACACTACGCTAATTCCTGGAGTGAGGAGATTTAAGAAGCTGAGGGCGCGGGCGCGTTCTTCGCCCAATCTGGAGGCGACTCGCGGCTGATCGTGATTTCCGATGCAGAAAAATGGCGTGGTTGAGCTTGCTGATTGTAGATAATTCTCAATTTTTTTCTCAATATTTTTAGCGTGCCATTCGTTATCGCGATATTCCATGAAAAATGCCGACGCCTTCGGATGTACTGTAAGAATTTGATTGTATTGCTGATAAATATCACCCAGCTTATCGTCGGGATAAAATTCAAACACCATTTGCTTGTCGTCATATTCGTCGCAGACTGACGCCAATTCTTGCAAATATTCCTGAAAATGCGGTCCCATTTTACAGTGGTCGTGGATAAATGCTCCGTAATCGTCTGGATTGCCATAAAAATCAGGATTTGGAGAATCGTCTTTAAAATCGGGATCTTTGGAAATTCCCCAAATTGCATCGACGCGCATTCCATCGACGCCCATATCAAACCAAAATCGCACTATGTTTTTCATTTCAGCACGCACTTCAGGATTATCCCAATTCAGATCTGGCTGCGTTTTTAGGAACGAATGCAGGTAAAATTGCTCAGTGTGCTCGTCAAATTCCCACGAACTGCCGCCAGACAAACTTCGCCAATTGTTAGGCTCGCTATTGTCTTTTCCGTCGCGCCAAATATAGTAATTTCGCTTGGGGTTGTCGCGTGAAGATCTGGATTCTTGAAACCACGGATGTTGGTTTGAAGTGTGGCAGGGAACGAGGTCGATCATAACTTTAATGTCGAGATCGTGAGCCTTTTTAAGGAGCGCCTGAAAATCGTGCATTTTTCCGAAAGTCGGATCAATAGCTCGATAATTTGTGATATCATAGCCAAAGTCGGTCAACGGTGATACGAAGAACGGGGAAATCCAAATCGAATCGACGCCCAGCCATGATAAATAATTCAGCTTCTCGGTAATGCCATTCAAATCGCCAATTCCATCGCCATTCGTATCCAGAAAACTGCGCGGATAAATTTGATAAAGAGAGGCGACATCTTGCCAGGTCATGGCTTAAGTATAAGCGAGATGGCTCATTTTTTCCAGAATCGAATTCAGCAGATATGGTAAAGCGTATACTAAGCTTAAAGCCGCCACAGTAGCGTCCCTATAGTATTGTATAGACAGCTTTCGCGGGTATAATAAGCTTATGAAAAATAGCAAAAAGGCCTTAGGAAAACGTTCAAGAGAAAAAATTATATCCGACATTAAGCTGCTTGTAGCAACGAGAGGTTATGTATTTGCTTTTGCGGAAATTATTTCACGGGATTTCTTTATAGATATACATGATGCAGCCAATGTGAACTGGCGGGAGAGACTACACGTCAACGAGGTAGCTCTTCTTATGGGGTTAATTCTCAAAAATAAGGCTGTTAGTTTCGATAATATTAATAGACATCAAATCGAGAAGACAGTTAAGCGTACTAGATCACTGCTAGATGAGCTTCATTGTACCTATATGTATGATTTTAACAAAGCTATGATGAGACATACGCCAGAACAAATTAAAACTATGAATGACGAAGAAAAAGAGAAAGAATTTCGAAAAATCTTTGGTAGTAAAGAAATGATTATAGAAACCACTTTTTATGGTGATACGGGTTTTTACGATGTACAGCCATTTGAGATAGCACAAAAGCTATATGCTCGGGACGAAGATTGGATTAAGAGTAATACGAAGTTTAATATTGTAAAGTCAAAAAGTATATTCTTTGCCCTGAAGCGTATGCTCAGTGGTATGCATTTTGCCCGCTCAACGCTTACTGGTGAACAAGTAAAGTCATTACGTGCGATAGACGAAATGGCATTTCCTTTTGATCTTATTGTTGAGACCATACAGACTACGGACAAAAGTATTACAAAAGAAGATATTCGGGCGTTTCTTGAACTATTTAGTTGCTCGTTTGGCGACCAGCCGGAGACCTTCAACGAGCCTGGTGATGAAAATATATTCACCTACAAGCCGATTATTAACCTAGGTGGCGACATCTACTTCTTCCCGAGCACGATGGCACTGGCATCGGCTATATATAAAAGTCCTTTGTATTGGATGCGTCAGGATGAGCAGTACGTCAATACTGTTAATAAGCATATTGGAGAGGTGGCCGAAGATATAACATATGATTATTTCAAAGTTATTTTTGGTGAGGCAAATACATATAAAGCTGTAAAGATTACTAAAGGAAAGAAAGACTTGACTGATATTGATGTTATGGGAATTATCGGCAATACGGTCATCATCGCCCAGAATAAAAGTAAAAAAATGACAGCTGCCGCACTCAACGGTGATGTTGATGCTATTAAATCCGATTTTCAGAAGGCAGTCATCGACCCATATGAGCAAGGTATAAAAGTCCGCGATGTGCTTCTGGGTAATGAGTCTTACAAGTTAATTGATAAATCAGGTAAGCAAATTACGCCACCAGAAAACATAAAGCACGCGTATATATTGTGTGTATCAAATGAGCCGTATCCAGCAGTAATGGATCAGATGCGTGCATTCTTGGTGGATGTTGATCAATTACCGCCAACACAGCTAAGTCTGTTTGATCTCGACTTAATGGCTGAATATTTGAAAGATCCCTATGAGTTTGCTTTTTATATTAAACAACGTCTTGAAAATCATGAAGGCATAATATCATCAAATGAGATCATCCATCTTGCATATCATCTGAGATGCGGACTATTTATGCCTGGAAACTCTGACATGCTTGTATTAGACCAATCTTTTGGTCAACTTATCGATGCAGACTACTATCACAAGAAGATGTGTACACCAAAACCTAAAAAGGAAGATGCTTTATTTAACCCTTGGCAGAACAAGGACTTCAAGAAACTGGTCAACACCATCAAACAGATGGATGATCCTTCAGTAACTGATATTGTTTTCTTTATGATGACGATACCCCAGGAGATTGTAGACGATATAATGAAATATATAAATATGGTTAACTCTCAATCCAAGAAAGATAAGGGTAAATTACACGATTTTTCATTGCAGATCACAAATAATGAACAGCCCTGGGGAGGCATAACTTATATGAGCGGCAGCTCAGGGCGAGACGTTATTCCTAGATTGCAAATAATAGCTACTATGAATAAGTATAGGGCTAAGGCTGGATGCTGGTTAGCATTGGGTGCGGATAATTCAGGTAATATACAGTATGTAATGTTTGACGATGATCCATGGATGCGCTCGAGGCGTATGGATAAAGCTCTAAAGTTTTACAGTAAGAAAACATGATTTCCGAAGGCTAATAAATAATTATCCGCCAAATAAATAACTAGACCACGAGCTGATTTATTAGAGTATTATTAAAAAATCGAGCTTAAAGCTCGATATTCAAAATTGGTGCGGGTAAGGAGACTCTAACTCCTGGCCTCTTCCATGGCAAGGAAGCGCTCTAACAACTGAGCTATACCCGCATGTTGTTCACTATTTATTGTAGCAAAGTCGTGAATGAAATGCAATATTTGGTGGCTCCTCCCAGACTTGAACTGGGGACACAAGGCTCTTCAGGCCTCTGCTCTACCAACTGAGCTAAAGAGCCACAAACTTGCTATTTAATTGTACTAAAGTTGTCGCTATCTGGCAAGGGTGTTATAATTTTATCGAGCGCGGGTGTCGTATAGCGGCTATTATGTGACCTTCCCAAGGTTGAGATGGGAGTTCGACTCTCCCCATCCGCACCATCACGATTTATTAAATTGGCAAACACTTGAAGTTTAAGTTTCGAGTGTTTTTATTATTTTTAGTGTATAATCATAAGCAACATGTATTATGTGAATCGTATTGAATTGGGTAAGATATTGGCTGATCGTTTAATGGAGTTAAAGGGTCAAGAAGCTGTGGTGATTGCATTGAGGGAAGAATCTTTGACGGCGTGTATTGGCTTGGCTAGCGAAATTAATGCTTGGGTGTTTCCTTTACTTAGTCGTCGGATAACTATTCCGGGTGACCCGAGACCTATGGGACTTATTGACCCAGCGGGAATATTTACGTGGAGTCCTGATTTAGAAAAAGTTCAGCGCGATGGAATTGAAATGGAATCTCACGGAGTATTAGAGGACGTAAAACGTCAGGCATTTTCAGATCTTAATCGTGTGCTCGACCAATACGGTCAGTTTTCAAAAGATTCGCTGAATGGTCGGGTATTATTATTGACAGGAGACATTGTAGAAGATCGTCTGGAGATTGCGATGGCACTTGAGTACCTTAAGAGTGTACGATATAAAGCCATTTATGGCTTAGGCGGCAATGTAGACAGCTTGGCCGCCGATTATTATCATATACAAACAGACAAAAGTGTCGCGCTTGACGTAATGACTCATATGTTTCCTGCTGAACATTATTTTGAACAAAAAGATAGCTACACTCCAGAAGAATGTAGATTATTGGTAACGAATATTTCACAATATTGGACATAAAGAAAGGACTATATGGATCCAAATAACGTTAACCCATTATTACAACAGCCGCCTCAACCAGCTGCTATGCCAATACCGCCTCAGCCAATGGTGCAGCCGACAGGTGTTACGCCAACTGATTTTCGACCAAGTTCTAGTGTTTTATCTAGTGATGAACTGAGTAGCTCGCAGGCGATTATTAAAACGATTTCTGAAGCATTTTCTTCTCGAGTGGTTGGGCAGGAAAATCTTCGCACGGCGCTTATAGTTAGTATGATTACTGGAGGTCACATCTTACTAGAGAGTGTACCGGGGCTCGCGAAAACTACGGCGGTACAGACGTTGGCTGCGAGTGTCCATGGATCGTTTAAGCGTATCCAGTGTACACCAGATTTGTTGCCTAGTGATATTATCGGAACTCAGATTTACGATTATAATAAGGGGCAATTCCGAACTGAGCTCGGGCCGGTTCATGCTAATTTCGTGTTGCTGGATGAGATTAACCGCTCGAGTGCGAAAACTCAAAGTGCTATGCTGGAAGCGATGCAGGAGAAACAGACCAGCATTGGCGGTGAGCGTTATGATTTACCGCGACCGTTTATGGTTTTAGCTACTCAAAACCCGATCGAACAAGAAGGTACTTATGAATTGCCAGAGGCACAATTGGACAGATTTCTATTAAAGGAAATTTTGTGGTATCCAGATTCTGGGGAGGAATTGGAGATTCTTAAACGCATTGAGTCTGGCAAATTGGGAGCGGATTTGGATGCTAGTGATTTGCCACAAGTGGAATTGTCTGCCATTGAAACCTTGCAGAAGTTGGTGAAAAAAGTGTATATCGACGATTCGGTCAAGTCGTATATTGTGCAGATCGTGTCGGCTACTCGCAATCCGGGGTCTGTCATTTCACCTGATATGGCACGCTATGTTCAATATGGCGGAAGTCCACGTGCTAGTATTGCGTTTTTGCAAGTTGCTAAGGCATTGGCGCTAATGAGCGGTCGCGATTATGTAATTCCAGAAGACGTCAAACAGCTGCGGTACAGTGTATTGCGACATCGTATTATTTTGAATTTTGAGGCTGTGGCTGATCAAATCCATACTGAAGCCATTATTGATGCAATTTTTAACGCCGTAACTGCTCCATAATATGCCAAGTCTACTTGTCAAAGTCAAAGCTAAGATGACTCTGCACGCTCATGAGAAAGTGAGAGGTCTTTTAGAGGGGCAATACGGTTCTGTTTTTAAGGGGCGTAGTTTGGACTTTGATGACCTACGTGAATATCTGCCAGGTGATGATATCAAGGATATTGATTGGCGGGCAACGGCGCGTAGCGGTAGTACTAGAATCAGGCGATATGTGGCGGTGCGTAAGCATAATATTTTATTAGTGGTTGATACTGGTCGAAGTATGGCGGCAACTAGCGAGGATGGCGATAGCAAGCGTGATGTTAGCGTGATGATTGCTGGGATTTTAAGCTATATCGCGCTTAAGCATGGCGATTTGGTAGGTTTGGTGGCGGGAGATTCTCGAAGCAATTATCACTTGTCGTTTAAAGGCGGCAACTCACATGTTGAGCAATTATTGCAGCAAATTCACAAATCGACAAATTTGAACTCTGCACCGAGCCGAATTGCTAATCAATTGGAATATATATCACAGCATCTGCGACGTAAAATGATGCTAGTGATTATTACTGATGAAAGTGAGATTACAGAAGAATGCCAACAGGTTTTGCGGCGATTGCGAGCGCAGCATGAGATTGTTTGGGTGACTATCGGTGACTATTCAGGCCTAAATTGTAATCATGAATCGTACGATATTGATGGGCTGGCTAGTTTACCGTATTTTATCCGTAAGCAGGGGCAGATTCTACAGGAATTTAATAATTATCGAAATCAGCTTAGACTATCACATACAAAAACGCTTGATAGATTAGGGATAGTTAGTGGCTATGTTTCTGGTGATCGTAATGTGGTTAGTGAATTATTTAAGATATTAGAGAGACAACGGCATGTCAAATAAATTAGAATTGCGTGAATGGGTGGATTATCAGCCGATTTGGCTGGTAATTGGATTGATTTTGCTTGTCTTATTGGTGGCGTGGTATTTTTTTGTGTTTTTCAGTACGAGGCGCAGAAAACAGCAGACATTGGCAACATTAAAGCCGAGACCATATATTCCGCCAGATTTGACTAATCTCAAAGCGAAATATCAGACGTTGATCGATGAAGTGGAGCAAAAATACACGACAAAGGAATTGTCTGCGCGTCAGGTTCATCAGAAATTGAGCTATCTTTTGCGAATGTTTGTATTTGAGACGCGCGGGCATCGAGTCGATACTTTGACGCTGAACGATTTGAAAAAGACGCGATACAGCAAATTGACTAAGGCTATTGAACAATTTTATATGCCAGAGTTTGCTGCTGTTGAGCGCGGAAATGTCCATGAAGCATTAGAGCTATCCAGAAAGGTGGTGGCTGAATGGAACTAGTAGCTTGGTGGTCGTCGTTATTACTGATATTGGTGTTGGTGATTACGGGTGCTGTCTCGCGATTGCGTAATAAAAAACGCCAACCAAAAATTGCGGGAACTTCTTTGCCAGTAGCTAATTCTTATAGATTAATCCGATTGCCTGAATATCAAAAATACTTTAGGCGATACAAACATCTGATATCGGTAGCTTTATTGATAGTCGCCATGTCTGTTGTTATGATTATTATCTTGGCGGGGAGACCGACAACAAAGACGGTGATTGAGCCGGAGTCACGCAATCGTGATATTATGCTATGCCTAGACGTTTCTGGATCTATGTATGAAGCTGACTCTGAGATCTTGAGAGTCTACGCAGAGCTTTCTAAAGGATTTAAAGGTGAGAGAATTGGTCTGGTGTTGTTTGATAGCTCGCCGGTTGTTGTTTTTCCTCTGACGGACGATTATGATTTTGTAACAAAACAGCTTGAATCTGCTGCTGAAGCATTTAAGTATTCTTTTAGTGGCAAGTATAACTCCGAGAAAACAAAGCGTATATATGATTTGATAAGTGGCGTATATGAGGGGGATGGCTCGTCGCTAATTGGGGATGGACTGGCTGGTTGTGTCAATCGTTTTGACAAGCTAGATCATAAACGTTCGCGGTCGATAATATTTGGAACTGATAATTACCTGGCGGGAAGGCCAGTAGTTACACTAAAGGAGGCGGCTGAATATGCCAAAGATAAAGACATTCGCGTTTACGGTATTAATCCGGCAGATTATTCAACAGGTGGCAAATATGGATCTACATCGGAAAAAGTCAAAGAGTTCAAGGAGTCGATGTTGCTGACGAATGGCGATTATTATAAAATGACTGATATTGGCGCCGTATCATCTATCATCGATAAAGTTACAGAGCAGGAAGCAACGCGATTTAAGGGAACTCCACAGATAGTCTACAGTGATCAGACTGTAATATTTTTAGCTATTTTGCTAATTAGCTTTGTTGCTTTAATGATAATTTCATGGAGATTGCGCACATGATTTTACAGCCGCTTTTATCGTGGTGGATTTTGGCGATTATATTTTTACCAATAGTCATATTCTGCGTTTGGCTTACTATAATAAACAAGACTGCTCGTAAAAGTTGGATGCGTCGCTTGTCGATAATTATCCTAATATTACTGGCTTTCTTGCATCCATCTATTCCTGGCGTGTCGAAGCATACTGGTAACGCATCGCTAGACGTATTTTTTATAATTGATGCTACGTATAGTGTCAAGGCGATGGATTATGATGGAAATAAAGAGCGATTAGAGGGGATTAGAAAAGATGTAAAAGACATTGCCGCCAAGCTGGTGGGGGCTCGGTTTAGTGTGGTGATTTTTGACACTAGCGCATATGTAGCGCTACCTTTAACCTCAGACACTTCAACACTAGCCTCAATAGTTGACACTATACAACCACAATATGAATTTTATGGCAAGGGCAGTTCAATCGATATGCCATTAGAGATAACAGAGAAAGAATTATCTCGCGTTAGTAAGGTGTCTCCTGGTCGGGGACTAGTGTTATTCTATCTAGGCGATGGCGAGCAAACAGAGGAAGAGAAGCCCAAATCATTCAGTCCTATAAAAAAATATATCAAAGGCGGCGCAGTCCTTGGCTATGGTACGAGCTCTGGTGGTAAGATGCACGGCCCCTTTTGGGGTACAAAATACCAATTGGATAGTCAAGAATTTATTAAGGATCTTAGTACAGGCAATTATCCAGCGCCCGATGCTTTGTCGAAAATAGACGAAGCTAACTTAAAAAATATCGCTGATCAAGCGGGAATTAAATACATCCATCGTACTAAACCGGGCGAGATAGAAGAAGTAACGAAGGCTATTAATGTAGGTTCAATCGTTCGTCAGAATAAGGACACGTCTTCGTATGATGATATTTCGTGGATGTTTATGCCATTAGTCCTGCTATTGATATGCTTTGATGCAGGAGCTATTTATCATACGTTTCAGAATTTAAGGCGTCAACAAAAACGGAGTAAGTTATGAATAGAAGACCTTTTGATTTAGCAAAATTAGATTTTGAGGGGATACGATTACGCAAGCGTAAGAAATTATTACTATTTTCGTCATTACCGGTTGGTGTAGTGATGTTGATTACAATAAAAATGCTAAGTCTTTCTGTACTGTCTGGCGTTGCGCATATGAATTACGGTCAATCCCAGAATGATAGTGCGATCTCATGGTTGCAGCCGCTGACTTGGGCGAATTGGATGGAGCCGTACAAAGTTTATTTTAATCAAGGCAATGCTTATTTCAAATCTGGAAAATATGATCAATCCGAAGGAAAATTTCGCCAAGCTTTAGAGTCTGTACCTGAGGCAAAAGAGTGTGATGTGCGTATTAATTTAGCATTGAGTATTGAGCAGCAGGCTGATAGACTGCTATCGGAGAAAAAATACGATGCCGCAATTTTGAAATATGACGATGCTAAGGCGGTTCTTTATGACGGTGAAGATGGCTGTAACGTCAGGTTTCATAATAAGATGACAGAAAGTGATAATAGCAACGATTCTGATGACAAAGAAAACGACAATCAGCAAGGAAGAGGCAACTCTGGTGACAATAGCCGGGACGTACGTAACATTGAAAAACGAATTAAAGTCAAGTCAAGTTCCGCAAAGCAGCGCAGGAACGATGACAAGATAACACAAACCGACGAGAAAGACAGTTCTACTAAGGATTTGAAGGATACTGAACAGAAAATGAAGAAGCTTGAAGATAATGCCAATAAGGCTCAGAAGAAGCGTGTTGAGCGTAACCAACAAAATAGACGTAATGAAGATTACGAGAAAAATCACGGCAAAAGTGATTATAGAAAGAAATCTTGGTAAGTTCTATTTTTTGCCGCCGCGGATTGCGTCGATGAGTTCGATAGGGAATAACATCATCGTCTTTTGGCTTGGCTCGGTAGAGATTCGCTCTAAAGTGTTCAATGTTCGCAGATTGATAGCGCCTTGAGTTTTTGCTAGGATTTCTGCAGCCTGAGCTAATGTTTCGGCTGCGGCTTTTTCGCCGTCAGCGTTGATGATGTTGGCGCGGCGCTCACGTTCTGCTTCGGCCTGTTTGGCCATGGCGCGCTTCATATCGCCAGGAAGTTCGATATTCTGAATCTTAACGTTCTCGACATCGATACCCCATTTGTCAGTTTCGGCATCAACAATTTCCTTGATCTGCTGGGAAATTTCTTCACGCTTGGCAAGCAAATCGTCCATATCAACATTTCCAGTGACGTCACGCAGTGCCGCTTGGGCAAATTGGCTAGTCGCGTAAATATAGTTCGTGGTTTCCAGTACGGCTTTTGGCGCGTTGATGACTCGGAAATAGACCACCGCGTCAACGCCGACAGTGACGTTATCTTTGGTGATGACTTCTTGTTTTGGAACGTCAATTGGAGTTGAACGAATATCGACCAACATCATCGTCTGTAGACCTGGAATGACGACTCTCAATCCTGGTTCGCGAACGCCAGTAAATTTACCGAGCGTCAAAACTACGCCGCGCTGATATTGATTGACGATCCTAATGCCACTTAGCACATAAAGCCCGATAAACGACAAGATTATTATTACGAATGCTTCCATTTTTCCTCCTATTTATATAGATCTATTGTAGCATTTTGTGTGAGGAAAGTGTAAACGGCGGAGACTTTTTGGCTTTATGGATTTCGCGATATAATGGGAGTATGAGTGATAGTAGGCAGCCGCTAGCTGAACAGATGAGACCGCAGACGCTGGACGAGGTGATAGGGCAGAGTCATTTGCTTGGCGAGGGCGAGTTATTGAGGCGAATCGTTAAGAATGGCGAGACGGTCAGTTTGATATTGTGGGGTCCGCCGGGAACTGGAAAAACGACGTTGGCGCGGATTATTGCGCGCGAGGTGAAGGCGGAGTTTATTGAGCTGTCAGCAGTTACAAGCGGAAAAAAGGACGTTGAACAGGTAATTGAACACGCCCGTCAAAATTGGAATTTAGGACTTAGGACAATTCTATTCGTTGACGAAATTCATCGTTTCAATAAGGCTCAACAAGACGCGTTTTTGCCGCACGTTGAGAGTGGGCTGATTACGTTAATCGGTGCGACGACCGAGAATCCGAGCTTTGAAGTCATCACGCCGCTACTGTCGCGTTCGCGAGTTCTGGTTCTTCAGCGATTGACAAAAGACGAAATCATATCCGTATTAAAAAGAGCGCTGAAAGTTCTGAAAAAGTCCAAACAAGTTTCGCCCAAAGCTCTGGACTATTTGGCGGAATTATCGGATGGCGATGCAAGGGTGGCGCTGGGCAATTTGGAATTGGCGCTGAGTTTTAACGAAAAAGTAACGCCGGAAGTGGTTAAGGCGGCGGCTCAGAAGCGACTTCCGGGCTATGATAAAAAAGGCGATTCGCATTACGACGTGATTTCCGCTTTTATCAAGTCACTAAGAGGTAGTGACACGACGGCTGCGACGTATTATTTGGCGCGAATGATTGACGCGGGCGAGGATCCGAAGTTTATTGCTCGGCGAATGGTGATTTTTGCATCAGAAGATATCGGGCTGGCGGGTAATGGTGCGCTGAGCTTGGCAATTGCGACGTTTGAGGCTGTCGAGCGCGTCGGTCTTCCGGAGGTCAAGTACAATTTGTTCCATTGCGCTATTGCGTTGGCTCGTAGCCAGAAGTCGCGTGAAATTACCGATTTAATGCACGGCGCTTTTGAATTGGCACGTAAATATCCGAATTCTCCCGTGCCGTTGCATCTCAGGAACGCTCCGACTAAATTGATGAAAGATTTGGGCTATAACAAGGATTACAAATGGCAAGCCGGTTTTAAGCATGACAAAGGATTTTTACCAGAGGAAATTAAGAATGTGGTATAATTAGCATATCAATATTCTTAAAAGGAGAAGTTAATATGTCAAAACAAGAACCTCAGCAGCCGCAATATGCGCCACAGCCTGATCCAAACGCACAATACGGTCCCGCACCGCAACCTCAGAACACGCCATATGAGCAGCAGCCAGTCAGCCAGCAATATTTTGCACAACCTCAAGCAGCGCCAGTGCAATATGTCGTGATGGCGGAATCCCTGAAGGGTGTTAAGGGTTGGTTAATGTTCTTTGTGGTTTGTTTCGTTATCGGTAGCCTTGTCAATACAGCAGTGTTTTTCCAGGCGATAATGAATCTTAGCCAGCCTGAAAACGTAATTGCCTTGATATTTTCACCTGTACTAGTAGTCTTGGCTATTTGTGCAGTTGTGTTTATAACGATGCAGAAGCGTCTTGGTAAATGGCTAGCTGTTGCTACGATCGCCACGGCTGGATTGGGCAATGTTGCAAATGCGGTGGTTATATATGCATCCGGAAGGTCAGGAGTAGACGTTTCAGCATTTATTACCGGAATCGTTACAATGCTAATAGTAGAAGGATTGGTAATCTTGTACTTCTTTGCTTCTCGCCGAGTCAAAGAAACCCTCGTAAACTAATTCATTTCTGTGTATAAAAATAGCCGCTCCATTACGGGGCGGTTATTTTTTACGATTGGCACGACGGCCGCTTTGTAGCGTATTAAAGCGGCTTTGGTTAAGTAGATGGATCTGTGATAAGATAGAATTATCTGTTTAGATTTATATAAAAGGAGAGATAATATGCAAAATCAAGACCAGCAGCAACCATCATATTCGCAACAGTCGGCTGATCGGCAATTTAAGCCATCGGGAGAGTCTTATGTTGGAATTAAAGATTGGTTGAGGACGTTTGTTATTTTATTTGCCATGCAGGCGGCATATGATATATATTCGTTATTTTTGTTGCTAACCAATCCAATCGGACTACGGGAGATTATTGATATTATTTCTATAATTATTTTGGGTCCAATAACTATAGCTGCTGTGGTTTTAATTTTAATGCGTAAAAAGATTGGTAAACAGATGGCTATTGCTAATATTGCGCTCACAACGGTTGTGTATGTAGCATACATGATTGTTGTTGGTATTGCTATCAACTCGGAGATTAAAGATGCGGGGTCTGCTGTTGTGTTGATTGGGGGAATTACCCTATTGGCAGTCTTAACGGACATAGCATGTATATTGTATTTCTTGAAGTCTCGACGAGTCAAAGAAACTCTTGTCAATTAATCGATTCTTACATTAAAAATAGCCGCCTCATTACGGGGCGGTTATTTTGTGGTTTACACGACTATTGTTTCGCGGCGCGTTTTCGTTCGTTTGCGTCCAGATATCGCTTGCGAAGTCGTAATGATTTTGGCGTAACTTCCAAAAGCT
>CAUUUJ010000005.1:0-29271 GCA_963548315.1 uncultured Candidatus Saccharibacteria bacterium
CGTGCGGATTGTGGCTGATTGTAATAGCGGCGATTATTTCAATAGCTACTTTAATGGGAGGAAAGCAAATAATAAATATGCAAGTGTTTAGTATTGGATATGTTATTAGTTTTTTCTCAATTAACATGAATAAAAAGGTATTGAATAGATTATCTGATGGCTCTTCGAGTGAATTCCAAAAGAAAGTATCTTTATATGCCGTTATTTTATTATTTATCTTAATGGTTTTGCTGGGTGGACCATTCTTTGCGACTGAAAATTGGAGATTGATTTGGCTGGGAGCGCTGATGGCAACTGCACTGCATTTCTTTCCGTACTATTTTGTGCATGGAAAATCAATGATATATCTAGGCCTTATTTGTGTTATTAATGTTTTTGTAGGGTATATTTTTACTGATATCCCATTAGAGGTGATAGCATATATTGACTCGGCAATTAAGCTTGTATTTGGAGTGTATTTATTATTTTTTTCGAAGCCGTCAAAAAAGACACCCCGTTTTTGAGGTGTCTTCATGCAACCGTCTTCAAGAGGCGGAGTAGGTCGACATATTATTATGATGTCAGTAGTTCCCTAATAATTTAGACATTTATACAGTTCTGGTGGTGTTTAAGGGTAATACATCAGTCAAAATAAAATAAGACAGCCCGCGTTGCTCTAACATAAGAGGGGCGCTGCTGTCTTACACTGTCATATTACTACTACCATCATTGAAAAATCAATAATATCGCCTTTCGTTATAATGCCCTAACAATCTAAATATCGATATTCCCTAAGAGCCGCGTTTTACCTTTACTCCTGGCGCCCTAGAGGTGATATAATTACTATAATATGCATGCGTCCGCGGTCCAATCTATAACCATAAAAGTGAGCGAAGTTGATTCTGCTTTGCTTAATGACGCGGATGAGCTGCAGAAATTGTTAAGAAATGTTACGGAATTGGCAGACTTGCATTCTTTGGAATCGGTAACGCATCAATTTTCCCCGCAAGGAATCAGCGCTGCCCTGCTTTTGTCGGAGTCGCACATCGCGATTCATACGTGGCCAGAAAGCGGCGTGGCGTATATAGCGATGACAACTTGTAAAATGCTGGATGATGATAAATTGCAACAAATAAAAGAGTTGATTGCACGGTTGCTGGGTGCAAAAAACATAATTATGAAAGAGATAATATTGTAATATGAAACGAACCAAGGCGCGACTTAAAATCAACCAAATATTGACTGGTAAGAAAACTAATTTACGAGTTGTTGGCTGTTTGCTTTTTCGCGAATGGGATAAGAAAGACAAGCGATTTTACTACTGGGAAGAGTGGGAGATTACTGGGCTGGCTGATTATGATAGCTGGGTGGAATATGATCACAGCGATCAAACCGTTTCTCTGTACGAGCCGATTCGTTTCACCCAGGCAATTGATCCAACGCAATTGGAAAAAGGTCAATCATTCACCGTTTCTGAGCAGGATGGCAAGGATCACGTTGTGGTGGTTGACGAGGTTGGAATTGGTGAAATTATGAACATCAAGGGCAAAAACACGTATCAAGTTTTCCCGAAAGAACTGATGGCATATGCTACTTTGAGGGATACTGGCGCGCCAAAAAATCGCCAGCTGATAACAATTGAGAAGTATAATAATCGCGAGTACGACGCTTATCGTAAGATTCAGTTGAGCGACAAAGAACAGAAGAAGATGTTCGGCAGGACCATTAAACCGATTGACTGGACGACGATTATTTTCATTGTCATATTTATCGCTATTATTTTGTTTGCATTCATCTTTGACAACAATTCCGACAATAGTAATGGCGGAGGTCACGGCGGATCGCGCGGTGTTTACGGCGGCAGTAGCGGCGGTCTTGGTAAATAAAAGGAGTTATAGTGTCACGATCAAGTACGAAAAAACGGGAGCAAATTGCTTTATTTGCGGCGGCAATTTTGGTAGCAATTGGCGGAATTATTTACGAGCTTATTTTAGGTGCAGCTGCGTCATATCTGGTAGGCGATTCGATTTTGAGCTTTAGTCTGGCAACTGGCGTGACGCTGTTCGGCATGGGAATTGGCTCATTGCTGGTCAATTACATCAAGCTTCATCCAGCGACCAGCTTCGCAACGAACGAAATTATTCTGGGGCTAATTGGTGGAAATTCGGTAATGTTGATGTATTTGGGATTCGTTTTTACGCGTTCGCATTGGCTAATTTTTGCTGTCATAAGTTTGGCAATTGGTATTTGTATCGGGCTGGAAATTCCGCTTTTAATGAAGATGTTTCAGGAGTTCGGACGTAAATCTTCGGTGAAATTGTTTAGTAAGATTTTGGCGCTCGATTATTTTGGGGCGTTAATTGCGTCGCTATTATTCCCGCTTGTTATGCTTCCGTATCTTGGCTTAATGCGCAGCGCGTATCTGGTGGCGGCGCTGAATATTGGCGTTGCGGTTCTGATTCTTAAGCAAATGAAAGCGTCGAAAATTGTGATGACAATTAGTGTTATTGCAACAATGTTGCTTTTGGGATTCTTTATTTATGCGACAGAAATTGAGCACGGAATTGACAAGCGAACGTATAAAGATCCGGTGATGTGGCAGCAACAGACGTCGTATCAGAAAATTGTCCTGACAAGATATAAAAAGGATACCAGGCTGTTTTTAAACCGCAATCTGCAGTTCTCCAGTCTTGATGAAGCGCGTTATCACGAAACATTGTCTACTTCCGCTCTGTCTTCAGTCGCCAATCCGAAGCGCGTGCTGATTATGGGCGGCGGCGATGGTTTGCTGGCTCGGGACGTTTTGAAATATCCCAGCGTTGATCATATTACGTTGGTCGATATCGATGAGACGATGACTGGTCTGGCGAAAACTAATCATCTTCTCACCGATATAAATCAGCGTTCTCTGCACGATCCGCGCGTTTCCATTGTCAATCAAGACGCTTTCCAATTCGCTTTTTCTACCTCAGATAAATATGATGTTGTGTTGATTGATCTGGTGGATCCGTCGAATGAAAAATTAGCCAAGTTGTATTCCGAGCAATTATATCGTCAAATCGGTAATATTTTAACGGAGCGTGGTGTTATGGTGACGCAAGCGACGTCTTCATTTTTCTCTCCGCATGCTTTTTATATGGTGGCAAACACCGTCAAATCATCTCATCCAGAGCGATATGTGACGGCGTTTTCGGTTAATGTTCCGTCATTTGGCGAGTGGGGTTTTGTGTTGTCTGCGCCGCAAGCCGAGGTCGTGGCTAGTCAGCCATTGCCGAAAAACCTACGATATCAAAACCAGAAATTGCTCACCTTCCTGACTAAACAAAACGCCATATCTGTGCCGCCTGGACCGACTTCTACGCTGGTTTCTCCGCGAATCACCGACGTTTACAATTCCGATATGCGCCAGTGGCGATACGAATAGTTTTTAGGCGGTGGTAGTGCTCTTTTTTCGTCGGCGACGTCGTCTTTTTGGCGTTGCTGAATCTAGCGGTGTAACTGTGCTAATTGCGGTTTCTGTAGGTGTATTATCATTGCCGCGAATTTGCAGAACAACTTCGCCGTCGTTTGCTGCGGGTTGTGGCTTTTCCGGTTGGCTATTGACCGCTGGAGCGTTGTTTGCGGGCTGCGGTTGAGGTTTGGCTGGTTGCTTTTTTTGGTTGCGAACAGGCTTTATTGCGGCATCAATTTCCTTCTCGACATCTTCCCTATTTCGCGAATACATGCGACGCGAATGTTCAATAATGTGTGGCGTGTTGTCGGCTTGGCTTGGCGGAAGTTCCAATGTGCGGGCAGAAAACGCCGGAGTTTTTTCACCACCAATAACCATATTGACAACAAAATTACGATTGTGCATCTGTAGAAGGTCGATTGCCTCGAAGTTCGGCTCGAATTGCTTGGCGAGAATCGGTGCATCGTCAGCGGAAACTCGGAAAGAAATCATGGTGCCGACGTTTCCGAAAACCGCATCGCGAACCGTGTCGCTCATCTGGGAAATGTACTGGTTGGCAACGGTCAGGTTAAGACCATATTTTCGAGCCTCGGATAAAATAGTTGCAAACGAATCGGTAGCGAAGTTCTGGAACTCGTCGACGTAAAGATAGAATGGGCGGCGGTCGCGGACGTCAGGAATGTCGCTTCGAGACATGGCGGCAAGCTGGATTTTTGTGACCAAAAACGAACCGAGGATGGCGGCATTATCTTCACCGATAAGACCCTTGGACAGATTGACAATTAGAATCTTTCCTTCGTCCATAATTTGGCGAATATTGAACGTGGATTTTGGCTGCCCGATGATGTTGCGGATGATTGGATTGGCGGTGAAAGCCCCGACTTTATTTAAGACTGGCGCAATTGCCTCGGCGACAAACTTGTCATTCCAGCTGGCAAATTCAACATTCCAGAATTGCAAAACCACGGTGTCTTGGCAATAAGTCAGCGTTTCTTTTCGGAATTCCTTATCTGTTAGCATACGAGTAATGTCAAGCATTGTCGCTTCTGGTCGGTCCAGCAAAGCCAGAATTGTATACCGCAAAATATACTCAAGCCGTGGTCCCCACGAATCGCCGAAAATACGCTTCAAAACGCCGATGATTTCTGATGAGATGTTGGTTTTTTGGTTCGGGTTCGTGACTTCCAGGGGGTTGAATCCCAGAGGATACGCAGTGTCGGCTGGATTGAAATAGATCACGTCGTTCAATCGGCTGCCAGGGATAAATTTCATGTTGTTGATTGCGAAGTCGCCGTGCGGGTCGATGATTGCATATCCTTGATTATGGAAAATGTCGCTTAAGGCGAAGAGCTCTAATAGTCCACTTTTTCCGGCGCCCGTTTGCCCGATTATGTAAACGTGGCGTGAGCGGTCATAGCGTAACATGCCGAATTGGTGGCTGATGCCGCGGAAGTTGGTGACACCAAAGGCAGAAATTTGGTCGTCGTTGACGTCTTCGCCGGTTAAGACTGGCAATTTGGACGGCGGTTCTGCGGTTTTGGAGCTTGCCCAGACTATATTTGGCGTTTCAACGTTGGTGTGCGGCAAATGAAAAACTGACGCCAATTCTTCTATGTTTAAGATGAACCCGTCGCCGATGAACGAACGCTTGCGATATTTATCAATAAATTCTTTACCAAACACACCCTTGACGGCGCGAAATCCGTTGAGATTTGTTGAGTTAAACTGCTTAAATGTACCGACAAGCGCCTGCATGCGAAGCTTAGCGTTTGTCTGACTTTCTCCCATATAAACCAGGCGGATTTTTACTTCATATCCGAGCTTGGTCGCTTTTTTCTCTGCTTCAGAAATGCGAGTTTTATCGCGGTCCGACAGCTCGATTTTGGCTGATTGCCCGACTCCCTGCTCTGGCGGTTGCCACAGCGCGCCAAGTACACCAATTAACCACTGCATACTGCCGCCAAACCCTGGCAAGGAGAACATCCGTCCGTTTCTTATGCTATTGATATATCGATCTGCGGCGTTTTGCCAGTCGTCAGGAATTGGCCTGACCAGCACCTGAATCCACAATTCTTCACCAGTGGTTTCCAATTTTGCCAACGTGCCCGTAATGCCCGCCAGCGGGTCGACTTCGAAGTTTTGGAAGGTGCGAATCGGGAGAAATTCATCTGTGGTTAATGTCAATTCTGTCGAGTAAGCAACTTCGTGGTTGCGCTCGTGCTCGGTGTAATCTTCGTCGGCTTGGTGAATCTGAACTGTTGGATATTGAGAATAAATCTGTCCTTCGACGAAACTTTGTAAGGTTTTTGGCACCCAAACGTAAAAGCGAATTTGTCCATTAACTGAGGCGATTTCAAAGCTGATATGTTCCTGGTGTCCGCCAGATAATCGCAACTCTTTATTGTCGCGAAGAATTCCGTGCAGTGAAGCGAATAGCTGCTCGGCGGCAAGCTCTTGCTTGTCGTTAGTGCGTGGGATTTCCAGGACCAAAAGTACGCTCTCGACTGGGGTGAAATCTTCGATCTTTCGATAATTCCGCCACGTCAAAAACATCAGGACTGCCACGATTGGCATCCAAACGTACCATTGCAATAATGTGCTGATGATCCAAGAAATAATCTGCATTATGTGTAAATTATCTCACCTCTGAAAGAAGTTTGCAACTTAGCTTAAGCGGCTTCTTCAAAAACGTATGTGGCTTTAGCGACGCGTTTGAATTGTGGTTTTGACTGAAGATTGAGCAGAATCGTCGTTTCTTTGACTTGTCGTTTGTCGAGAACTTGGCGAACAATTTCATCGCGGTGAAGCGGAGTTTCGGAATTCTTCAAAATATCGGTAATGATATCTGCTACAGTTCCGCGACTGTAGCCCCAGCTGGCAAGCGCGTAAATACCGCGACCGATTAGAACAAAGCGCTTGTCTTTAATAAGTTCATTGTGAATTGCCTGCGTCGTGACGCTTCGGCGGTTAAATTCGCTGTCCCGAATTCCCTTGGCGATGTCGGAAAAATGCATCGGTGAGCCATTGGTATCCAGAACAACGTAGATTTTATCGCGGATGTTCTTTGGGTTAACGGCTGGCCATTTGGCTAGCCCCCACTGATCGTTTAAGCTGGCCAATTTCTTGCTAACAGTAGCCAAGGCTGCAATGTTTGAAGGATGTTCATAGTCCAATTTTTTGTGCAATTCTTCCGCGGTAACGGGCTCACCGTGTTTTTTGATGGTCTTTACAACTTCTTCGACTCGTGCTCTAATTTGCTTTTCGTTGCCGAGAGTGTCAATTGCTGCCGCCTGGTAATAATCGTCATTCTCTGTAACAATTGTGATGTTTTCTGCTAGCTCAGAAATGAACGCCACACGAGCGCGGTCAATTGCAGTAGCTTCTTTACCGAGGAAGTGTGACGCCAAATCTTGCATACGCGCAACTCGTCCCATCTCAGACAAACTCGAAGTGATTTCTTTTTCCATAGCAATAACCGAAGGAAGTTCTCCCTCGGCGACAGCTGCACGTAGACGCGTTAAGATTGCTTTTTCTAGCTGACGAACGCGCTCGCGAGTAATGCCGAACATATCGCCAATTAACTCTAACGTTTCTTTTCGGTCGTACAAACCAAATCGTCGAGAAATAATTTCCTTCTCGCGCTCTTGCGGAATCTTAGAAATAATAGTATCGACGACAGAATTTAATTTGGCGCTTTGCTCGGTTTTTGCTGTCTCGCTCATGCTACTAGAAACATCCTCTCTGCCTCACCACAGGTTATATTGATTGAAAATATGTTTTTAATTATACAATTGCATTTGACAAAAGTCAATAGATAAATGCCATAATTGCTGATATAAATTATAGCATTTATTTTACGTTTTTTGCAATAGATTATATGAAGAGTTTTTATTATCCGGAATTATTGGATAGTATGAAAACGCTATTTCTTTTTAGTGGATGTTTTGGTGGCTTTTTTAACTACGCGTTTGCGAGTTGGTTTCGCTGTTGTGGCGCTTAATAGCTCCAGAGCTTTTTCGTGAGTAATAGTTTTCGGATCCGTGGCTTTAGGGATTTTGACATTTTTAGTGCCGTTGGTGATGTATGGACCGAATCGCCCATTGAGAACCTTAATTCCATCTGGAAATTCGGCGATATTCTTAGCGGCTTCGGCTTCTAATTTGGCGGCGTAAAGTTCGCGCGCCTTTTCTAAAGTAATGCTGTGAGGATCTTCTGGCTTAATGGAAACGAACAATTTGCCGACTTGAATATACGGACCGAATCGCCCGATATTCGCCTTAATATCTTGACCGTCTTCTGTTTGACCAACGACGCGCGGCAATTTGAACATCTCCAGCGCTTGTTCCAGAGTAACTGTCTCAATTTTCGTGCCCTTTGGCAGCGGTGCAAAACGTGGCTTTTCGTCGCCATCAGTTTCGCCAAGTTGCAACATTGGACCGAAACGACCGAATCTTGCGATAATTGGCTTATTCGTCTTCGGATCAATTCCCACTTCGCGATTAGCGCCGACTTTACTTCGGTCGATCCCGCCAGATTGCTCGATTAATTTATGGAAAGGCGTGTAAAATCCGTGCAGCATTGCGCTTTTTTCCAGATTAGCACCGGCAATTTTGTCAAATTCCGTTTCAACGTTGGCGGTAAAATCGTAATCGACAATTTGCGTAAAATGGTCCGTCAGGAAATCGGCAATCAGTTCGCCGCTCGGCGTTGGAATAAGCTTGCCGCGCGTCGAGCCAGTTTTTTCCTGGACAATACTTCGGCTAACTTCCTTGCCGTTATAGTTCAGGACAATCATATCTCGTGGCTGACCTTCGCTGTCGCCCTTTTCGACATAGCCGCGAGTCTGCACAGTGTCAATAATCGTGGCGTATGTGGATGGACGCCCAATTCCAAGCTCCTCCAGCTTCTTAACTAGCGAACCTTCGGTGTAGCGAGCTGGCGGTCTGGTGAATGTTTGACGAGCCGTAATGTCGTGAGAGTTGACTTCATCGCCAGACTGTAACTTCGGTAGAAGCTCATCTTTATTGCCACCGTAAACGCGTAAAAATCCGTCAAACGTAATGACTTCGCCCTTTGCCTCAAACTGAGCGGGTTTTTTGCTCTTAGGTAATTTATCACCTTTGATGTCAATTGTGATAGTCGTCTTTTCTAGCTTCGCTGGCGACATTTGTGACGCTAAAGTTCGGCGTCGAATTAGGTCGTATAATTTCTGATCATAGCTATTATTAGACGCGGTTTCCAGAGTGATGTCTGTCGGGCGAATGGCTTCGTGGGCTTCTTGGGCAGACGCGGATTTGGTCTTAAACTTGCGAACTGTTGAGTAATCTGGACCGTAAAGACGCTTGATAAAATCGGTAGCCGCCGCGATGGCTTGGCCGCTCAAATTCACCGAGTCGGTACGCATGTAGGTGATTTTTCCGTCTTGGTATAATTTTTGCGCCGAGGCCATGGTTGCTTTGGAGCTGAAGCCGAGTTTAGAGTTGGCTTCCTGTTGCAGGGTTGAAGTGGTAAATGGTGCCGCCGGATTTCTGGCCCCAGGAGTTTTTGAGATATCGCTAACAATAAATTCGGCGGGTTTCAGACTATTTAAGAACTCGTTCGCCGCTTCTTCTGTGTCGAATTTTTGATTAAGCTCAGCCTTGAATTCTTGATTGTCGTGAATAAAAATGGCAGTAACTTTGAACTGAGAATTGCCCTCAAACTTCATAATTTCTCGTTCTCGCTCGACTAGTAATCGCACTGCTGGACTCTGAACGCGGCCAGCCGACTTTCCGCCAGGAACTTTTTGCCAGACGACTGGGCTGAGCTCAAAACCAACCAGTCGGTCAAGAATTTGCCTGGCTTGTTGCGCCTGAACCAAATTCATATCCACGGTTCGCGGATTCTTAATTGCATTGGTTATGGCATCTTTGGTGATCTCATGAAAAACAATTCGCTTGGTTGTTTCAATTGGAAGATCCAACACCTTACATAAGTGCCAAGCAATGGCCTCTCCTTCGCGGTCTTCATCGGTTGCGAGCCAAACGTTTTCCTTGCCAACTGCCTTGACGTTTTTCTTTAGCTCAGTGATAACTTTCTTTTTTTCAGGATCAACTTCATAGATCGCGAAAAAATCGTTAGCCACGTCAATCGGCGGCGTTCCATCCTTCGTCTTTTTAACAATCGAGCGAATATGCCCCACGCTGGACAAGACGTGAAAATCCTTGCCGAGATATTTCTCGATGGTTTTAGCTTTGGCTGGTGACTCGACTATAACGAGATTTTTCATAACTTTATATTATAACAAATCACTATCTGGCTACAACCGCAAAGTGAATTATTACGAGTGATCACTGAGGCGACGGAGCACTGCCATTGATCCGAGGCTGTGTTTGGCGTCTATTATTTGGCGCGGCTTTTCTTTTTCCGCGTTGCCGTTAATTGCTCGCTTTATGTAGGTGTATGTTGCGTGCGCAGCGAACGGAAGTGAAGCGGCGAATGCCCCAGCTCCTAGTTTGCGTAGAAGTTTGGCAGGCTTTGGATTGTCGGTTCGTTTGTCGGCTAATTCGGCGGCGGCATAAGCGACTAAGGCTGCCGTTTCCATAGCTAGCCCCACCTTCCCTGATTTGGTCGGTCGAGTTTCAGCTTTCTCGTCGCTGCGTAAATTAGCAAATCCTGTAGCCACGGCGTTTATCGAGTTTAGTACCGCAACGGTGCCAAGAATATGCTTTGGAGCCAACTCCTTTTTATTCATTTCATAGAGAATTTTTGCCATAACTATTTTGTCTGTTGTGGCGTCTAAGGCTGCTCCAAAATTGCTAGTCTGCCCTGTCATGCGTGCTACTTTGCCGTCCAAAACGTCAGCTAATCGCCCGACCGCGCATTCCGCCAACCCTTCAGCTGTATCGATTTTCTCAGATCCGTATATCGCCAAAGCGGCGCCAGTCACGCTTATCAAATTAGGGATGGCAAAAACGTCTTTGGCGACTTTACGGGCGGTAGGAGATGTTTCTCGGGATTTTTTCATAGTCCGCATAATAACATCAATTTGTCAAAATAGCAATATTATCGTAATGTCCAGTTGTTTGCTCCGAGAGGTTTGATAACACCGTTGATTTCCAGCATTGTGAGCGCCGTGGCGAAGTCTGACGCGGATAATCCTGATTTTTGTTGAATTTCGTCGCCGTCGCGCAGTCCTTCTGAGATGAGTTTTATGATAATAGCTTCTTCAATTGTTGCACTGGCTGCCAATTCTTGACCGTTGTCTTTTTGCAATTTTTCTGGCGCAATGATTGATAAAACATCGTCGGCGTCTGTCACCAAATACGCCCCTTGTTTTAATAAAGTATTACAACCCGCCGACAGCGGGCTGGTTATGTTTCCGGGAACTACAAACAAATCTCTTCCCTGGTTCAGTGCGTGCGAGGCGGTGTTTAATGTGCCGCTTCGCTCAGCGGCTTCGGTGATAATAATCCCATCAGCTAGCCCACTAACTAGTCGATTGCGCTCCAAAAAACTCCAACGATTGACTATTTTATTATCGCCCTTCATCCATTCTGAAACGACCGCGCCACCCTGCTCTATGATGCTAATGGCTAGTTGATAATTGGTCCGCGGTGAAATGTCAGGAAGCTCATTTGGGACGACCGCCACGACCGTTCCGCCAGCTTCAATCGCAGCTTTTTGGGCAATGCAGTCCACACCTAGCGCCAGCCCGCTCACGATTACACATCCGGCTTTTGCCAGATCTGTTGCCAATCGCTCGGTTACTTCTTTTCCGTAGGCAGACGGCTTACGGGATCCGACGATTGATACGACGGGCGCACTTGCTTCTGGCAATTTTCCCATATAACATAAGCTTTTTGGTGGATTGGCAATATGTGCTAATCTCTGGGAGAAAATATGCTCATCTGGTGTAATTCTATTGATTTCCATAAAAAATGTGGTAAAAAGTATTGACACTTTGTCAAATGTTTGCTATAATCAAGGACGATTGGTTAAGTAATCATTAACCAAACGCACCTTATACCCCCTATTCTAACTATATGTTAGGTTGCGCGCAATGGCATTAAGTATTCTTACCCTCCACTTTTTGCGGTTCAACGTTACGCGCATACTAACCCCTTTAACTGCCCTTTTTCAAAGGCGACCTCTGTTAATGTGAGTACAAAGTTGTATTGATAACCATCAGGCGCGGACTTTTGGAGTTTTAGTCGCGACGCTTCACTGATACGGTAGCTCGGGTGGGTTGAAGGGTAAAAAAGCGTCAGGTGATGCCCACCCTTACCTGGCGCTTTTTTGTTGGGAAAAATTAGTTATTCTCTATAATATATCGGCACTTTTCGCAAATACCTTCCAACTCAAAGTGGTGTTTTGTGACTATGAAATTATGTTTTTTGCCGATGAGATCTATGAGTTTTTCGAGTTCTTGTGATTGTATAGGTTCGGCATTTTGACAATTGATGCAGTATAGATGGTGATGATGTGGTATAAACGGTTCCGCTAACTCGTAATAGTTCTTCCAGCCAATAGTTATGGTGTTTATAATGTTCAGACTATCGAACATTAGCAATGTGCGGTAAATGCTAGCACGGTTAATGTTTTTGCAGTTTTTCGCAATATCGCCAACTGTAAGAGGTACGTTTGAATTTCGCAGGATATCGAATATTTGCTGGCGTGGTTTTGTCAGGCGAAGATTGTGACGTTCAAATATCTCATTTAGCATAGTACTACCAGTAGTTTATAACTTATTGCAACAAGTGTGCAATAGGCTTACAGTCCGAGCAATTCATAAGGATATTTGGGCTGGCTGATTTTTGTGATGTGTGCGGAGGTTATGACATATTCGGCTTGACTATTAACGATTTTTTGCGACAATTTACCTTTGACGATTAGCCATGTTCCATCTGGGTAGTCTGTTGAAAAGTTTTTCTCGACCAGAATTTTCATAGGCACGCTGTCAACAGTGCAGCAACTTATAACGTATCTGGCAATATTGAAGTAATTATAGCCATAGTTTTTTAACAGATCATTTGAAACGAAGCCGGTTATGGTGATATCTTTGCCGTTAAAATAAGCGGCTTCTTTACAGGAATTTATGGCGGTTCTCCAGCGATTTATTGAGATCGTAGAAGAGTTTTCTTTTGGTTGAGGTGTTTCGCAACGACTTTCAGGTTCAATAATCGCAGGACTTTCTTTTTGTGCGAGGCTGCTCGGGGAGAGCGATTTTGGTGGCAATATGTAGCCAACTGATAATATAATTATTGCAAAATAAGATATCGGGGCAATTTTTTTCAAGTCAATTCTAGATTTGTCTCTAGTGGACTTATTTTTTAGTTGCAACATTATATCAATAAGCAAAAGTATAACGCCGATTACGCTAATTATAATCGCGAATGTGTGATAGCGTGGATGAACGTAAAAGCCGAGCTGGTCACGCCAAGCTAATAGCAAAATATATGTGCAAACGACAATTCCGCCAATTGATTTTGCAAGGTTAGCGTACATATAAGTTGACTCCCAGTCCGACAATTAGAGATAAGACGAATACAGTTAAGGTGATTGTTGCAATAAATTTCCAGCGAAAAGTTGTTTTTAGTAGAGTAATCATTTTTATGTCTATCATCGGTCCGAATAGCAAGAAAGATAAAATTGAGCCTGTTGTGAAATTTCGCACGTAAGCCAGTGCGAAGAACGCGTCGATGCTGGAGCATATCGAAATGACGAAACTTAGCGTGATCATGGATATGACTGATAAGAAAATGTCGCCGCCGACGGCATTTATGATGAATCGCGGAACGAAGATTTGTGTGGCGGCTGCGATGCTAGCGCCTAAGACCAACATAGTAAATAATTGCCAGAATTCATTGCGTGATGAGCCGAATAAGTTTGACAATTTTGAATCGTGATTATGATAGTGGCAAAGTTTCTCAAACTCTGGATTAATGACGGAATCTTCCTTAAAAAAGCTGACGATAAAAGCGGTTATTTGTACGATAATTAGCGCAAAAATAATTCGCCACCAAACCATTCGGGTGTCAAAACTGAAGGCGGTTATGGTTGAGATTATGGTTATCGGGTTTAGGATTGGCGCGGCGAAAAGAAAGCTAATAACGTCGGCAGGTTTCAGTCCATTTGCTATCAAGCTGCGTGCAATTGGTACGTTACCGCATTCGCATACAGGTAAAATTAGCCCGATCATAGAGAGCGCAATTCGTCGGAGAAAGGTGTTTTTTGGCAATATTTTGAAAACGTCCTTTGATGATAAAAAGTATCTGATAAGCGCGGATATGATAATTCCTAAAATTAAGAATGGGACCGCCTCGACAATTACGCTTAGCGTCAGCGTGATGAAATCTTGTAATGACGGAAGTAATTTATTGCACCATTCTGCAAATTCTCCGTTTAATAACATAACGCCAAATCGTGAGCTGAATTGATAAATAGAAATTATAAGGACGCCAAAAAACACCCAACCGATCAATTCGCTGTTGGCTGATAAAAACTTTTTTATGCGACCATCTGGCGATTTTTGTGCCATATATAAAATTATACTCCATGCTTATGCTATACTAAATCAATATGAAACATCTTTTACATTCACATCATCCGTTTCGGATTTTCTGGTTTTCAGTCCTATTAACCTTAGGTTTGGGCAGTTTGATTTTTAGCCATATGGGTGTTAGCGGTCTTTGGCTATTTACTATTTTGGTGGTTTTGGAAGTCACGTTTAGCTTCGACAACGCTGTGATAAATAGCAAGGTTTTGGCGGGAATGAGCCAAGTCTGGCAGAAAGTCTTTTTAACGGCTGGTATATTTGTGGCGGTGTTTGTCGTTCGATTTATATTGCCAATTGCTATCGTGATGATTGCGAGCGGCCACGGATTTATGGATGTTGTCAATCTGGCGCTTCATAAACCTGTTGAGTACGGCAAAATCCTGCACGAAGCGTCGCCGATGATTGACGCGTTTGGCGGTGCGTTTTTGATTATGATTGGGCTTAGCTATTTCATCGATTACAACAAGCGTGTTCACTGGATGCGGCATGTTGAGCCGATTTTGGCGAAGGCTGGGCGATTTGAGAATTTTAAGGTGTGCATAATGCTTAGCGTGGCGGCTGTTTTGTATTTTACGGTCGAGGCGCCGCATAAATCTTTGGTGTTGATTTCGGCAGTGCTTGGAATTGTGTTGCATATTGGGTTGGAGTTGTTTGGGTCATTTTTCCATGAAGATGACGCGAAATCCGTTAAGATTAAAACTGGCTGGGCGGCGTTTGCCAGCTTGTTATATTTGGAAGTTCTGGACGCCAGCTTTAGCTTTGATGGTGTGATTGGTGCGTTTGCTATTACCAACAGTGTGTTATTAATCGTGGCCGGACTGGGCGCTGGAGCAATTTGGGTCCGATCACTAACCGTATATTTGCTAAGAACAGGCGCGCTTAGCAAATATAAATATTTGGAAAATGGCGCTCACTGGGCAATTATGGCGCTCGGCGTGATGATGATTGCTAAATTATTCCACTTGGAATTGCCGGAATGGGCGACGGGCGGCCTGGGCTTATTGTTCGTGAGTCTGGCGGTCGGCAGTAGCATATTGGAGGCCAGATCGATCAATTTACAAGAAGCTGCGACTACAAAATTACATCAAGCCGAAGAGCAATTGAAGAACAGCGCTTCAAAAATTGTGCCGCGAAAACGACGCTAGAATCTGGTTTAATATTTTATACTGAACGGCTCGATAGTTTCGTTAATAAACTTCTCGACCAAGTTAATTGATTCGGGCAATATCCAGCTTTGGAGAATTTTCTGCTCGTCTGAATTGAACTTGCCCAGGACAAAATCTACGTCACCAACTTGGCGTCTGAGCAAATTATCTGTGCCAATACGAATATGCCAAAAGTCTGATCCGACGTGAGAATGCAGAGATTTCAATCCGTTGCTACCCGCATCTCGTCCGCCCTTGCGGGTTCGAATTTTACCGAAGTCCAGCGCTGTGTCGTCGTGAATAATTAGTAAATCATCCAATGTCAATTTGTAAAAATCTAAGATTGCCCGAGCGGAAATTCCAACCTCGTTGTAAAAAGTAGTTGGCTTAACTAGTAAAACTTTTTCTCCAGAAATATTTATTTCGGCGATATCGGCGGAAAATTTTGGCTTATTGCAAAAAACTGCATTATTCTCTGATACAAATTTATTAATAGCCAAAAATCCAGCATTATGCCTCGTGTTTGTGTATTTTTCGCCTGGATTTCCCAATGCTAAGATGACTTTCATAGACTTAGTATATCACCTTGTGAAAATGACGTATAATAAGCATATGGCAAAACGCGACGATGATTTGGAATTTAGCATTAATGCGCCGTTTGATGATGGGCGAGCGATTGTCGATAAAGTTCCGCTGTATTTGGTGAATGGCTCGTTGGGTGCTGGGAAAACTAGTGTTCTTGAGTTCTTATTGCAACAAAGTGACTATAAGGGTTCTCGGGTGATTGAGAATGAATATGCTAATGAAAACGTTGACGGTTATCGATTGGAAAAGCTGGCGGATATCGTGACGACTTTGGCTGGCGATTGTGTTTGTTGTTCGTCAAAGCATGCATTGACGCGAATGTTACTTGACTTTTGTCGCAATTCCCCCACCCCAGTGTTTATTGAGGCGACTGGTGTGGCGCGAACGATGAATTTGGTCGAGAAGTTGATTAATGCACAAATATTCAATAAGTACGAGTTGGCGCAGAGTTTTTATGTTATTGATGCACATGAGATTTTACATGGAATTGAGCCGGCGCATGAAATTGAGTTGCAAGCGGCGGATATGATTTTAGTAACCAAAGAAGATCTGCTAAGTGACGACGAGCGACTGCAGTATGAGTCCAAGCTGGGTTCTCTGCCTTACGGAAAAATATTGAGCGCGCCACGAGGTAAATTTGATATCAATAAAATGACAACGCCGTCTGGTTTGTTGGCGTTTTTTGATACGTACGATGGCGAGTTGGTCGTGCCGGATAATCCGACGTATGCTGTGCTGGATGTTTCTGGTATGAAAATTGCTGCGGCGACTTTGGAGAAAATTTGGCCGGAACTTTTTGACGCTTATAAACTCAGGCGAATGAAGGGCTGTTTTATTGATGATAATGGCGCGCGGCATCATTTGGAGGCAACGGAAAATCAGATTCAAATAGCTAATTCTGCGGCGGAAGAGCCAGCGAAAATTGTGTTAATTGGTGAACGTGCGGACGAAATTACGCGTGAGGTTTTGTCGGCGCAATTGATGATGTTTGAATAAAGTTCGCTTTCGTCGTTTCCGACTCATCGGCATAGACACGCATCTATGGAGCGAACTGATAAGTAGGAGAATATGTACGACGGAGAGAGCCGCCAAATTCGGCGGCTTGCCAGTCCAGTGTGTGGCTACATGAACAGGTGGACGATCCACCCGAGTCCCAACGCCACGAGAAGAGTCAAGTAATAGACGACCCTTCTCTCAAATTGGTCTGTTCCACCGTTTGGTCTGGTGGTAAACAACGAGATGAAGATGTTCAGCCCGATAGACTGGATCAAATTCAACTCGTGGATGTTGTTGAACGTGGGGCTGATGAACCAGCCCCACATCACCATAGTCACAAATCCTCCGAAGAGGATATCGACGACAATAAAGAAAAGGTCGCTGACAATGTTGCCAGCCCTTTCCCTGCCATAGCTCATGATCAATCTTTCTCCTCACCCGGACGGAATGTCCGTGTTTTATAAAAAACACTGCTACTGCTCTGGCGCCCGGATGGCGCTTGCAAGATGAGGTTTCACGACACTATTTTGCTTCCGCTAAAATAACGCCATAAAATCTCACCTTGCTTTATTCTCAACTGCTTGTCAAAGTGCGCTTTCGGACAAGGATTTACTTTACTCAACTCGTCAACAAAAGCTGTATCTATTTATATCACTAATATAATAAAATGTCAATAGGTTTTGTCAAAAATGTGGTATTATATGCCTTTTTCAGCGTTTTTGGCTTGCTTGTAGGCTTTGGTGACTGGCGCCAGACCGCGCGCAACGCGTTCACGATTGGCTTTTAATTGCTTTTCGTCGCGGAAAGACATTTTAATTGGCGTTCCTGCAAAATTGAAAGCTTCACGCAGAGTTCGCTCCAGATAACGCTTGTAGCTCCAGTGGACAAATTTCAGATTACTACCGTAAATAACAAACCACGGCGGAGCAACGTCCGTCTGGACAATGTAACGCAGTTTCGGGTGCGAGTTTTTCAGACCAGCTGGCGGATGTGCGGCGATGGCTTTCTGTAAAATGTCGTTTAAGGCGCGAGTTTTACATTCTTGGCGACGACGCTTATAGATATCAAGCGCTAGGTCAAACAATTTGGCGACATTCTGCCCCGTGACGGAAGAGGTGAATATCAACGGCGCGTACGGCGTGAACTTGAAATTATAGCTGATTTGTGGCGCGATTTCATCGTGTGTGTAAGCGTCTTTACCTTCGACGGAGTCCCATTTGCTGACGACCAGAACAAGCCCCTTGCCCGCCTCGTCAATAATTCCAGCTAGGCGCTGATCCAATTGAACGTTAAGCTCATTGACGTCCATAAGAAGCAGACAAACGTCGGCTTCGTTAATCGCTTGCATGGTGCGAAGAACTGAGAACTTTTCAATTCCCGTTTCTTGCTTTCCTTGACGGCGAATTCCAGCGGTGTCGAGCAGCTCAATTGTCTGACCGTGATAACGAACTTGAACGCGGTTTACGTCGCGAGTTGTGCCGGCAACGTTGGCGACGATGGCTTGCTGCTTGCCCGCCAAAGTATTGAACAGATTACTCTTTCCGACATTCGGGCGGCCGATTAGCGCGACGCGAATAATATCGTCAGGTGCAGTTTCGGTGGCTGGCGGAATAAGTTCGGCAATGCTATCAAGAAGCTCCGAAATACCAATGCTATGCTCGGCAGAGGTCTTTATGATGTTTTTAATGCCGAGTCGTTTGAATTCGTCGATAGAAAGAGAGCCTTTTAAGTCTGCTTTATTGGCAATTAAAATGACTGGCTTGCCGCTTTTTAGGGCTTTTTTGGCTAATTGGCGATCGGCGTCGGAAGGATATACAGTGGAGTCAACGGTTACGATTATTACATCAGCGGCGGCGGAAGCGTCAGTGATTTGGTCCTGAATGGTCGCCTCGAATTCGTCCTCGGCAGTCTTAAGTCCGGCTGTGTCGATGAGCCAAAATTGCGAATAGTCATCTGACGGCGTAGAGTCGACGTTGCGTCGTTTGTATGAGACTTTACCAACAACATTGTCGCGAGTTGTTCCGGCTTCCCTGGCGACTATGGCCGTGCGAGAGCGCGTCAAGCGATTAAATAGTGAGCTTTTGCCGACGTTGGCTTGCCCGATGATGGCGACTGTTGGTAATTTAGACATGATTATATATTATAGCAGTTTTAAGGCATTTTGGCGAGCACACTATTTATATAAGCCTCGCACGGGTGGACTATTTTCAGGAAATCCTCAAAACAGCTCAGGCCGCTTTTTGCTATGAATTCCTCGGTCTCTATGTCTAGTTTATATCCCTCGTTCTCGCTATTATATTTTCTGGTGTAACTGTGGATGTAGGCCTTTGGAGGTTGTTTGCTAATTGGATTTAGGTAAAGTGTTATGTAGTAATTTTCTTTGGGGTTATTTATGCAGTAGTAAATGTTATTGTCGTCATCTTTGAACGCTACGGATATAGGATATTCAAGTTTCGTAGTATGTTTCTCAACCTCTTTAATAAGTTCGATGTAAGCGTAGATTTGGTTTTCTAGGAATTTTGGTAAAATATTGGGCCCATCATTCTCATAGAACATTTTTTCTATGGTATCCGATCTTTCTTTCTTAAGGTTACGTATGACAGCTCTTAGTTTTTCTGAAGGCAAAGGCTCAGATTCGCGCCCTAGCGTTTCCATTTTGCAATTACACTTTCTATCAAATTTAGCACAAAAGCTATATTACAATATTTACCGTAAAATGTAAAGAGCCGCAGAGTAAATTATGAATTCGTGAATTTCTCTTCTCTCCATTCGCCTCTCTTGAGGTCGCCGAGCGAATAATTGCCAAAGTTTGTTCTGTGAAGTTTTTTGACAGTGTAGCCTAACGCATCGAAAGTTCGCCGAATTTGACGATTCCTTCCCTCGCTCATTTCCACTATCCAGCGATAATCATCGCCTTCGTGTTGCCTTTCTAGCGTCAATTGACTGCGACCGTCAGGAAGCTGCACACCAAAATCATTGATCATTTGGCGATGCAAAGGTTGCAATGGCTGGTCGATTGTAACGAGATATCGCTTAATTTTATAAAACGACGGATGCGTCATGCTGTGAGCAAAATCGCCGTCGTTCGTCATGAGAATCAGCCCGGAGCTGTCTTTATCCAGGCGACCAACAGGTTTTAAGCGGTGAAGGTTTTTTGGTAGCAATTTGTAGATTGTCGGAACGCCACCCTGAGAGGCGCGCGAACATAAGTATCCTGTTGGCTTGTGTAGGATAATGAGCTGTTTGGATTGTAATTCTAGCAATTTGCCGTTGTAGGAAATTTTATTTGCGCCAGAAATTTGTTGACCCAATCTGGCGGGCTGACCGTCAATAGTAATCTTCCCTTTTTCTATCAATTCGTCGGCCTTCCGCCTGGAAACGCCCAGGCAAAGCGCCACGAATTTGTTGAGGCGCCAAGATTCTTGCTTTGTGTCTGGGATTATCATTGTTGCGGATTTATCGGTGGAAATTGTGTCGGCTGAGGAGATTCTGATAGCTGATGCGGAATGTTTTGTTCTTGAGGCTGTTCTTGGACGGAGGGTATTGCACTAGCTCGCTCAATAGGATTTGGTACTGGCTGGGGTGTCGAAATCGGTTGTGGTGCTGGAGCTTGCGCTGGTTGAGGCTCTGGAGTTGATTGAGAAATTCTCTGTGTATTATCCAATTCTTCTGCCATAAGTTTAGAGATGTCTACCGAATTCTGAGAATCGTCAGCTGGTAAAGGTTGAATAATGCGGTCACCAAGCCCTGAAGGTCGCGGTGCGGGCGATGAAAACGGTGCCATAGGCTGCGGCAGAGTTGTTGTTTGAGGCTGTGGCGTCGGAATTGGTTGTGGTGCTGGAGCTTGCGCTGGTTGAGGTAGCGGTTGTGGTGCTGGCGCGAATGCCTGTTGTGGATGTTGTTGTATGAGCGGATTTACTACAGGAGCTGTTGGTGTTGCAACGGGGGCAGCTGGTTGCGGTGACAATGAAGAGACGTCAGGTCTAGTAACTGGCTGCGGCGCTGCTGGAGCTGGCTGAGACGTTGGAGCTACTGGCTCATATGTATGAGCTGGCTGTGAAACTGGCACTGGATTTGTGCCGACTCCCGGAAGATCTTCCAAGGTTTCGTGAACTGCTCTCACAACGTCCTCTATTCCCACCTGAGATTTCACCAAGTATTTATCGGCACCAAGTTGCTCGCCGCGTTTTCGCTGATCTTCTGATGACAGTGCGGTCATGATAATCACCTTAACGTCTTTTGTTTCTGTAGTCGAGCGTAAAATGTCCAACATATCAAAGCCAGAGATTTTCGGCATCATCACGTCGCTTAAGATTAATCGCGGACGTTCTTTAATTGCCATAGCCAGAGCTTCTTCGCCGTCGCCCGCCGAAACGATATCGTAGCCCTCCGCCAAAAGTCGTACGCCGTAAATTTCGCGTAAACTTTTGTCGTCCTCAACCAATAAAATTTTTGTCATATGTTTATACTATACTGAAGTTTTGACAAAAAATCCATAGCCTTTATGGTTATTATTCACGTCCAGGTATGGACAATTGCTGACGCTTTCTGCGTAACTCTTCTTCAATTTCAGCCAGCGTTGGCTCGGAAGAATTTCTGGCTGGTTGTGGAATTTCTGGCTGGACTACTGGAGTGGTCGGTGTGGCTGGAGCTGGATTTTCTGGAGTTGCGATTGCTACTGGATCTGAATCGACAATCTCGCTATTATTTTCAGTTGCGACATCTTCTGTTTTTTCTTCTGTGGCAATTTCAATTTTTTCTGAAGCCAGAGAATCTGGAGTTGAATCTTTAGAACCTTCAATTTCCGCAGATTCTAGTCGCTGCTTGGCTTCCGAACTATTCATGCGAGGAATTTCCAAATAGAAAGTACTCCCCTCTTTATATTTGCTTTCAACTCGCAAATTTCCAGACATCGCCTCAGCTAAGCGACGGCTCAAATATAGCCCCAAGCCAGTCCCGCCAATTTCTCGCGTGTCAGAATTGTCCACTCGATAAAATTTCTGGAATAAATGCGGAATATCTTCGGCGGGAATGCCAATGCCGCTGTCTTTTACGCTTACAGAAATCTGTTTATCGTCGCCGGTAACATTGACGACAACTTCGCCCGACGGCGTGTATTTGATGGCATTCTCAATTAAATTACTGACAACTTCCCTAAAATGGTCGGGGTCAATATTGGCATAAAAAATCGGCTGCAATGACTTCTCCTTGCCCTCATCAATTATGTCTGGCATGAAGATATAATTGAGCTGCTTTTCGTTAGCTTTCGTCGCTAAACCATCAAAAATATCCTTCAAAAATTCGTTTACATTGATGATCTTCGGGTTATTTTTCATTCGCCCGTCTTCAACTTTGCTGATATCAAGAAGATCTTGGAATAATCGTCCCAGATGTTGCGCTGATTCGTGGGCTTTGGTGATGAAATCTCGCGCCTTTTCGTCAATATGCGCGGTGGCCGGGTTTAATGCCAGTCCCAAATATCCCTCAATTGACGCAACTGGCGTGCGCATCTCGTGGCTGGCGGTGGAAATAAACTCGGCCTGCTCGCGCTCCTCGGCTTTTTCTTTGGTGATGTCGCGGAAAACTACGATGATTCCTTCGCCGTCCGTGCCGACTGGAGAGCTGACAATTGACACTAAAATGCGTTTTTCAGAGCTGGTCAATAGGAATAATTTATCGTTATGAGTTGGCTGGTTTTTTGATAAGGACTGGGCTATTGGATTTTCGAGGTCTTCTACGTCTTTTCCGTCTGAGGTGACGAGTTTTAAGACGCTTTTCCAATTAAGTCCGAGCGCGTCGCCTTGGTCCCAGCCGATGATTTGTTGGGCGGATGGGTTTATCAGTTCGATGTTGCCGTCTTTGGAGATCGCCAGAACGCCGTCGTCGATGGCATTAATCACTACGTCAGATTTGTTCTCAACCGCGGAAAGTCTATTCTCCAGATTGGACGTATTGTCATCAGTTTTTTGGCGGCGAATCCATAGAACAAGGCTAAAAATCAAAGGCAAAAATCCGAAGAAGAGGTAGCCGATGATGAATTGTATGTTTATTCCCTGTTGAATGCTGGTGGCTATAATCTGCAAAATAACCAAAAGTCCCATTATTCCTAAGATTATTGCGCCGAAAAATCCTGCAAAAATTGCCACGATAATCCACATAACTAGGAATGGTGAAACGACTCCGCCGCTGGTAATTATGGTGGTTGCGGCGACAGCGACGGTTAACAAATACACGAAAATTCCTATTCCAGTTTCGTGTTTTCTGGGAAGCCAAAAACATAAAATCAGCACAATTAAGCTGCCAATTCCTGCTACGCCAGCCGCCAAATCTGAGACAGATAATCCGATTGGCAATTGATAGCCGGTCGGTATAAATCGCGCCCATGCGTATAAAAGAATGATTGTGAAACAACTCAGTAATGCCACTTCACACAATCTCCTTAGCCAAAATCTGGAAATTGCGTGAGGCTTAAAGTAAATCCCGCCCTTTTTCATGCTTTTATTATGGCGAATTTTCAGAAAAATCTCAAGTGATAAATGTGGTATAGTAACTCTATGAATCATGATCAGCATAATGACCAAAGTAACAATCCCGACGTAAGCAATGCGCCAGTCTATGACAGCACAGAGAAAAAGAGAGCCTTTAAGCGTGTTATGCTCTTTTCTTTAATGTTTACCATTATTACGCTAGTAGGAAATTACGTTTCAATGCGAGGATCGACAGGACCGTATAACATACACGTTTCTTTTTTGATATTAGCCATTTCAAACGCATCGATGATGCTCTCCCCGTTGCTAATTATTTTTATGATTAGGTGGTACAAGAGGGGTTATTATCAGAATATTAACAAGATGGTAAATGATAGTCCAAAAGCGGCAATCCACTCTTCTGTACTGTCGGCAATAATTTTTGCGGCGCTTTGGGTATATGGTAAACTTGTGTCGATAGATATTCTAATACTTTTTCCTGTAATCATCTTCCCTGTTGCGTTATTGACTATCTATTTATTGCCGATAATTGATGTGATATTATATGGATATAATAGGCATAAATAAAAAAATAATGAACTTTAATAATACTGATTCCTTTATTAATTGCGATAGGATAATAATTTGAAAATATAATAGTCAGGAGAATGACTCTATGAATAATGATCAATATAATAATCAAAACAACCTTACGGATAACGCGCCAATCGCTTCACCTGGAGCTGAAGATATGAAGAAGCAATTAACTTTTACGGAAGCTCCAGCTGTTGCAGAGTCCTTGCCTACTGTGAAAGCAGATAAAGAAAGGACCATCGGAATTACAATTGCTTTCGTGACGTTTTGTATTGCATTAGTAAGTGTAATGATAGAAGATGACCCTAATTCTAGGGATGTGATACTTAATGTTATCTATTATATCTTGCCTGAGTTTATACGTATTGCTTTTATAGTCTATAGCTTAGTGTTGTCGATTGTTATGATTAAAATGTGTATATTTAGGCAATATTGGGTAACAGATAGAGTTATGGGAGGGATGACAATTATTCCGTTGACATGTATAGGGATTGCTCTGATGTTCGCATTGATTTACTTTATCTACAATATACAATATACTATACTTGCACTTGGTGGCGCTGTGATGGTTTCGTTTGTTGTGTTTATCCCTTTACTTATTGTTGTGTCTGTAATTTACTGTTCTTGGGCTGTACTGTCTTATCATAAAAAGTCGACGTCTAACATAGAGAAAAAGTAGACAAGCCCTCCCTTTCCATGGTATAATCCATGGAGTTACGGCCCTATCGTCTAGCGGTTAGGACACCAGGTTCTCATCCTGGCAACCCGGGTTCGATTCCCGGTGGGGTCACCAAGAATGTTATTTTAGAGTCCGTAAGAGGCTCTTTTTTATTGTCTTGAATCATTTACAATTTAGACATTCTGTGTGAATATCCTAAACCTCATTTTTCATTGCGTCAAAATATTTAGTTATCACTACTCATCTGTTTAACGACTTCTATCAAATTCCGCGGCGTAATGTCAGCTTTAATCAGATATCCGTCAACGCGACTCATGACGGATTTACGCGAAGCTTCGTCCTGTTCAAAATTGGTCATAATCAAAATCTTACTATTCGGAACCAAATCGACATTGTTATTTCTCAGTGCGTCTAAAATCTGGTCGCCGCGTTGCTCTGGCAGCATCAAATCTAAGATTATCAAGTCAAAGTTCTGGTTGCGCGCCGCCACTAGTCCGTCATTCCCGTCGACCACCCACGTCACGTCATACCCCGCTTTTTGTAGACTCCTGACGTACATTTCGCCAATAAATCGGTCATCTTCCACGCATAAAATTGTCTTTATCATAATTCCTCCTAGCCCTTATACATAGCGTGATTTTTTATCCAGCCGCCGCCCTTTCGTATCAATTGATTGTTCAGTTGTCCGTCTTCTAACAATTTATCTTTAACTGTAGCATAAATTGGCAAAGTGAACGAGAAGACTGAGCCCTCGTTTTCGCGGGATCGAGCGATTATCGAGCCGCCGTGAGATTCGACAAAGGCTTTGCAAATATAAAGCCCAATTCCCGTCCCAGCCACGGCTTCGCGTGATCTGTGCGATCGATAGAATTTATGGAACAAATTGTCCACGACATTCGCCGGCATTCCAATCCCGTTATCGGCGACGGACACTTCCACGAAGTCACCTTTTTGCTCTGCGGAAACGGTTACGGACCCGCCCTCAAAGCTGTATTTGATGGCATTGTCAATTAGATTACCAATCACTTCCCCGATACTTCCGTGATCAGCGGCTACTGTCGGCAGGTCGTCTGGAATATTGACGCTGAGCATTCTGTGTTGAGTCGAGGCACGAAGTTGCATATCATCAGCAATCGAGGCGTAAATATTAGCGACAGTGTCTTCCAGCAGATAAACCTTCAAGTGGTGCCTATCGTATCTGGCAACATTAAGAATGTTGTCAATGTAGCTAGACAAGCGGTTGGACGAAACCACCAACCTATCAAGAAGTTGCCTTTCGTCACCCTGTAGGCGCCCAGCAAACTCTTCGTTGATAATGTCCAGATATCCACGAATAACCGTAATCGGTCCGCGGAGTTCGTGAGCAGCGAACGAAATAAAATTAAGGTCCTCTTCTTCGGGTAGATAATTGTCAGACTTATCTATGAGAAAAATGACAGTTTCGGCGGCGGCGCCTTTCTCGAATGAAACCACGATATCAAAAATCCGCGTTTTTTGGATGATGTCGGGGTTGGTGCTAATGCGCTGCCAACGGCGCTCGGCTTTAATTTTCTCATTGGTGATTTCGTGAAGCCAATCGGAAATGCTCGGTTCGTTTAGAAAATCAAGCGCCAGAAAATCCTCGCCTTTTGCGTTCCTGGAAATCGGGGCAGCGGAATTGGCGAAGATAATTTTCTGATTAGAATTAAGAATCACGACGCCAGTGCTGGCTTGATTTAGAGCTTGAGTGAGCGGAATTTTTGGCTTGTCGTTGTCGCTAGCTGGTTTTTGTTCTGGTTGATAATCGCCATAAATTGCCTGAAGCGCCGTCTTAAATCCAGTTTTTTCGTAGCGTTTATCGTTAGGATTTGGCGGAGTGTCGGTGGTCGGTTCGCCAATTTTGTGAGAAAGTGCCGCCAGAATTTTATTAAGCGGCGCAGCGATGATCTTAACGATAGAAATTGAAAATAGGATTTGTAAAATAGCGGTAATTAAAATGATAATCCAGAAATTTAGCTGGAATATAGAAATTGCCGTGAAGTGGAGTGCGATTCCCAGTCCCAATATGATGCAGGCGCTCGCTGACAGTAAGACTAATATGACTTTTCGGTAATAATATTGTTTGTACTCGCGCAGGGTTTTAGATGCCGGATCTATTGCCATGAAACACTTCCTCTTCCTGGTGTGAAGGCTGCAATCCATGTTTGTCCGCGATTTAAGGCAATATCTTTTCCGGATTCGTCTGTCAATTTAAGCGGCGAATTTATGTCCGCTTTTGACCAAGTGGCGGTGGCGACTGTGCCGTTTTGGAAAATGTAGGCTTTGCCGGATCCTGTCGTTTTGACATCTTCGTAGCCATCGTAATTTTGAGCCCGAGCTTCAACGCCAACTTCCATAGCCACAACGGTATTTGGAGCAATTTGCCCATCTTCCCTATCTGTATGTGGCGCGCCAGCCATGCTCCTGAGGTAAGAATTCGATGCCTTGTCGTAAGCGTATGATGTGTTGTAGAGCGACCCGCTGAGGTTTATGTTTACAGATGTGGTGTTTGGTGATTCGACGGGCTTGCCGTCTGCTCGCGCGAAGCTGGTGAATTCGGAATTGTTATAGCCTTTTGCGCTGTTCAATTGGTCAAGCTTCTCTCCTGAAGTGTAGACGTTGTGTGGCGCGTAGCGGTCGCGAGATCGCCAATATGATCCGTCGTTAAAGAACTGGTCGATGTCGCGATAATTGCCGTTTCTGACTTGAGATAAAGCGTTGGGGCTTCCGCCAACATGCGCGATTGATGCTTGATATGGCGCCGCCCAGCTCAAATAGTATAATCTCAAGCTTCGCACTGGACCAATTAGCGCCGGCTTTTCTCCTTGGTACAGAGCCAAAAACCTAGTAATTCCGCCTTCCGCTACAGCTTCATAAACCACGCCAGCTTTCTTCAGTCCTGACTGCGGTCTGGCGGCTGGACTATTCTCAATCATCACGCCAGTTACAGGCAACTTCGCGGCGGCTTCGTTCGCGATTTCCATTCCAGTCAATGGCGAATAAAACTTCTTCGGCGCGGGTTTTTTGGCTGGCAATTTCAGATCCACGCTAGCAGTCTGCTCGTATTTTATTGAGTGAATTGCAATTATGAAAACTCCAGCAATAACCATCGCACTCACCACGAGCACAATCGCCAGAATATGCTTTTTTACCCATTCTTTGAACGACTCCCAGCGAGCGTTCTTTTTTTGTCCTGATTTATCTATTTTTTCAACATTCATGCTTATGCTTAGTATAGCATTTTCGGCGCACGAATAAACTATTTTTGTAGATAATTATCGATTCTTTGCAGAGTTTTTTCCTTGCCAATTAGCGCCAGCGTGTCGTTAAGTTGCGGACTAAACGGCGCCCACGTCGTCACAATTCTCACCAGACTAAACAAAATCCCCGGCTTCTGCCCCGTCGTTTCTAGTAATTCATTAAGGCAATTCTGAATTGTTTCTGGCGTCCAATCTGTAATTTTCTCGAATTCTTGGCGAGCAATTGTCAATAAACCTCGTCGTTCGTCGTCGGTCAATTTGCGAAGTTGCTTATTTCCATCAATCAATTCCGTGTCAATTTCAGGCTCGACGAAGAAATAGCTCGTTAACTTTGGTAAATCTTGCAATGTCTTCAAGCGATCTTGCACCAATTCCAGAACGCGCTTTTTATACGATTCGTCGGCGTTTTTGGCTTCTTCGCCCCAGAACGGTTGGCAGCGAGAATAAAGATCGTCCAAGCTAAGTGAGCGAATCCATTGACCGTTCAGCCAAATGAGTCGTTGTTCGTCAAATCGCGCGCCAGATTTTTGAACGCGGTCGAGTGAGAACTTTTCAATCAGCTCAGCTTTACTGAAAATTTCCTGCTCCGTGCCGTCATTCCAGCCAAGTTGCGCTAAGAAATTAAGCATCGCTTCTGGCAAAATTCCCTCTGATCGATACTCAGTTACGCTTTTAGCACCGTCACGCTTGCCAAGTTTTTTATTTCCCGATGGCGCCATAATGTGTGGCACGTGCGCCAGAATTGGTGGTGTAATTTTAAGCGCCTCGTAAAGCGACAGATATTTAGGTGTACTTGCAATATATTCCGAGCCGCGAATCACGTGTGTGACTTGCATCTCGAAATCGTCAATGATGTGTGCAAAATTGTAGGTTGGCAGACCGTCTGCTTTGATCAGAATGAAATCGTCCAAAGCTTCTGGGCCAGCCGACAACTCACCCATAACGGCGTCTTTCCAAGAATATCGCTTAATTTCCGGAACTTTGAAGCGCAGCGGCATCCCGAGCTGCCACTCTGGCGGATTTTCTGGACGATGGTCGCGATATAAAAATGCTCGTTTTTCAGCCTTGGCTTTGTCGCGGAAAACTTGCACTTCTTCAGGTGTGTACGGATCGGCGTAAGCTAGCCCTTCGCTAATCATTTTCTCCGCCCATTTTATGTAAATGTCGCGGCGATCTGTTTGATGATATGGGCCAAAATTGCCGGACTCTTCTTTTGGACTGTTAAGAGTTGGTCCCTCGTCCCAATTCAGCCCTAGCCAATTTAAGGTTTCCAAAATCATTTCTTCCGCGCCTTCAACGAACCGAGCTTGGTCCGTGTCTTCAATGCGTAAGATAAAATCTCCCTGATGAGCTCTGGCAACAAGGTATGTGTATAGCGCGGTGCGGACGTTACCTAAGTGAATATAGCCAGTCGGACTTGGCGCAAAACGAGTTCTAATAGTCATGAGTAAATTATAGCACGTTATCTGATGAGTTACAGACTAGTGGCGATTTTTTCAATTTGGCTGCTTGAGAGGTTCGCGTCGCCACTGATTTGATATAAAATCCCGCCGTTCACCC
>CAUUUJ010000006.1:0-27762 GCA_963548315.1 uncultured Candidatus Saccharibacteria bacterium
GAATGAAGCTCAATACTACTTGGCGCGATAAAATCACGCAGAGTTCGAACGCCAGTTAAGAAGGCCTGTTCGACTTCGGCTTGTTCTCGTGCTCGTTGTTGAGCAGCAATATCAACGGCATCTAATTTCTTCTTTGCCATTATGACCTTCCTCCTCTCGGTGACGGACCAGTTCCCTTAGTTACGTAAGTGGTCGTAAGCTCGCTTGGGTCAATTTCTTCCAGTGATTCACGCGACGACGTATCGGGATTATATGAAGTGTAGAACAGCTCACCCAGTTGCCTGGTATTTAATTGCCAGCTTTTTACGCCCATTTGGAATAGACCATTCATAACCGAATCAATGCGGTTTTTAATTTCATCTTTGGCTTTGGTGTAGGTGACTTGGTCAATTTTTGTTACGGTTGCCTCTTTTTTTCCACTAAAGAAGCTATTGAATAGTCCCTTAGTTTGCTGCTTGAAGGCATTTTCCTCGCCAGCTGGATAATATGGAACGACAACATAAAAACTCTTATCCATAATGTTTGCCTCTTGCGCCAGAATATCAATGAAATCCATATAATCGTCCATTAGGACGTTGAGGAGCATATTGTCTTGATTGCGGCGAATTTCAGCTAATCTGTCCAGGTACGGACCAATGTCCACGCGGCGTGAACGGATAAGAACTTGAATCGGAAAATATAGAGAGTTGATGAAGTTTTGGTAACTGAACTCAATTCCCTCTCTTTCGCGTGAACTCATCAGGTCAAAGTTGATCGATTCACATTCCACTACCGCCCGAAAACTGCCATCGCTCATGATGATCATATTTTCGCGCATCTCAGAGAAAAGCAGCGTATTCTGGGTGCTAATTGGTCCTTTTTGCTTCTTATTGTCAGGGGTTTTATCTGGAGCTGGTGTGGTTGGATTTGGTCCCGAACCAATTGCTGCTGATGGCTGCTGAGAGACACCAGGAAGAGCCGCATTGGTTTGCGGAACCTGCTGATAAGATTGTTGATTTTGTAACTCTGGTTGCATAAACCCCACCTAACGTAGTGAAATCACCACTTCCTCATCTGATAATTTATTTTCTTGCTGAATTCGATTTGCCTCACGCGCAATCGTTTCAATCGAGAGGTCGCGGTTATTTGCCAATTCTATTATAGCAGGTGACACCTCGTTTACGCTAGTTTGCGGCGTAGTTGTCGGTCGAGTTTGAGCTGGAGCGCTCGCGGCAGGCCGTTCGGACACTGGATTTAATACAGATTGACGCATCGTTGGGTACGGATTCATTTGTAGCGGTGTGGCTGGAGCAGGATTATCTGGTTGGGATGGTTGCGATGGCTGCGCAGGAGGCGGCGTAGCAGATTGTCCTGTTTGCATTTTTTGGATAACTTCTTGTCGCCTACGAACATCGGACTGATTTATCAAGTGATTAATATTCTGCGCCGTAGCACTATTTTCATCCAATATGTCGTTAGCTGCTTGTCCTTCGTTGAATAAGTCAGCACGCATCGAGCTATTTGGATTATTGACGCCACGAATTGACCAACCTTGACTATCTACCAGATTCGCCAAATATGACAATCTTCGCTGAACTTCGGCTTGATCATAATTATTGCCGTAAGTCTTTTCCTCGACTTTTGGGGCGATAACTTCGACCAATCTTTCAATTCCATCAGGCTGCCATAGTCGCTTTTTTGGTTTTAGCATAAAAGAAATAACTGCCGCCAAATAAACTTCCATCGGCTGATCTTTTTTAAGAGGTAAAGCCAGCGCTCCAAAGAATAAAATTATCGGCACAGGAATTATTGCCAAAGGTAGCAAAATTGTACTCAAACCGTACGCAATAGCAATTCCGATAACAGCTATAATTAAAAACACAAACTGTCGGAAACTAAACGGCCCGAGCAGTTTGTCCTCCGCCTCGACATCTTGAGGAACTTTATACACCGACATACTGCTTATATTATATCAAAATATGGAGATTATAACATGTTGCGGAAAATCTCAAATTGTTCTTTGGCGGCATCTGTTACGTTTGCAGATAATCTCCTGTCGGTAAGAATTGTATTGATAACATCCTTGATATCTTGACGTTTCTTATTAGTAATAACAGATGTAGTATTTACAGCTTCTATCAACAACTTAACGGCATCAGCATCCGTAGACGCTAAGGTCTCAGGCTTGTATTTACCACCCTGTAGCCATTCAGCGAAGTGATTCATGAGGTCTCCCCTGTTATTAATATCGCCCTTCAGCATATCATCGATGAGCTTACCTCCCATAAAGGACGCCTTATTCCTTACACCAGATTCCGCTAGTGCTGAAGCTGCAGAAGAATAGAATTCTGGCGGCAATTCGCTAAGAAGCTCGGCGACTTCTGCTGCGGTACCGTATTTAATCTGCTCTTCAATTGCAGCTTCACGTACAAATATACTATCTCCAGATAAATTAACTCCACCAGGAAGGTTTATAGATACCTTATCCAGGGCTAATCCCTGTCTCTGTTTTGCATCTAATTTGTAGTGCTTTATAATTTGACGAGCCTCATCAATTGACTTGGCATATTCGCTACGGCTGGTTGCTATGGCTGAAGCTAAGGCTGCATTTGCACCAATCAAATTGCCATTTGCATCTTTGAATACATTGCCGCCGGCTTTTTCTCGAAGTTCCTTGCTGTTTATCAATTGCTCTGCAAATTCACTGTGCTGTTGACGTTGAGCGTTATTCTTAATTAGTCCAGACACTGCAATTTCGGTTTCTAGGTCTTTAATATCATTCATGAATGCAGTTTGCTGCTGATGAGCTTTCAAATCTCGTCGAGTTGCATAGGTAGCTGACACGGCTCGTAGAGCGCGATCGTACAGAGGTCTCTTTCCATACGTATCAGTTGGTGCGTGACCCAGCGTAGCTTCGGTGTAGCGATTGTCATCTTGTGCGGATAACAGATCTGCACGCCTGGAAGCCTGTCTGGCGTCTAAGTCTAACTTCTTATACCTGGCTGTATCTCTAAATGAATTCTCGGCATTTTTCTGTGAAGTTTCCAGATCTTTTTTGAGTGCTCTACCTTTATGATCTGCCCAACGGCGTAAACGATTTGGGTTGAATCGCGCCATATTGGGGTTAGCCAACTTCTTGTTTTTAATGGTCTCACGACGATCTTTAGCATAGTTCTTGGTTCTGTCGTATAATCCCTTATTCTTATCATTAACAAACCCAGCAAATTTACCTAATACTCCGCCGCTAAGTTTCAGAATTATAGGCGTTAAGGCTAATGGTATAACTTGAACTACCATTCCTAAGATTTGCATTATTCCACCATTTGCTCCAGTGGCGTTTTGGATAATTATTATTCCTGCCAATTGTGCCCCACCGAATATTACAGCGAATGCCGGGAAAAATACTAACATCGTGAAGAATAAGTCTCGCCATTTCTTAAACCATTTTTCTGTACCAGGAAGTAAATAGCAAACGAAGGCTAAAGGTGAAATGATGATTAAGATTACAATTAAAGCTTGACGTGCTGCCATAATTAGAAGCACTAAGAGAAGTACTAGACCTATTCCCACTAATGCTGATAGTGCCAATGGTAGCAACTCTGCCCCCATAGCCACTGTTGCGACCACCCCACCAGCTAAAGCTCCGTTGGATAATATCATCACAATAAGTTCTGACCATGTCCAACCTACGCCCGTATTTTCTCCTACGGTGGATATTGTGTTTTTAATCCCCATGAAAGCGTCTTGGAAAGCGTAACCAGTTACGTTTGACAAGTCTAGCAATACAGCACAAAACGTGAACGATAAATTAACCAACACCGCCGCAATTACTAACCTAGGGAGCATTTTTTTAACGCCGTAATTGCTAATTCCTACAGAGGTCAATTGTGAGTAGATAATCACCAGAAACGCCACGATAAACGCCACGTTGCTAATGTTGCGCATAATGACCCACGCCAGATAAATTCCGCTGTTTTGGTTGGTTGTTTCTAACGGCTTGGTTTTTAAGAACTCCTGAAGCGCGCTGTACATATAATCTATGCCATCAGCTAACCAGTTGGAAACTGGACAGATAATCCACCCTATTCCCTGTACATCACAAGAAGTGCTGGTTGAATTTTCAGATGGCGATTCAATTGAAATAGTTGAGGTGCTGGTTTGTTCGTAGGTATTTGGTGGTGTAAATGAATAAACCGCGTAGGTTGCCGAGCTTAGTGAAGATATTTCGCTTGATGGGAAGTAAATAACCTTGGTTTCTTTTTTATTCTTATCTTCATTAACATAAACAAGCGAATTATCCGGTAGGTTAAATTGTTTAATCTTTTTATCATCACTTACCTTTGTATATTTTTCTTTGTTGTAGGTTAAATTATGGCCACTCCATTCTGCGTCTACTGCATAAACAGAGGTTGAGTGTGTTAAGGTATTAAGAAAAATGCCCACCAGCATCCCTGCTATCAGCAATACAAACCACTGCAGCCACTTATTAAGAAGCTGCTTACGTGAAATTAACCACTCCATCTGAGGTTATATTAGCATTTTTAAGTGGAAAAGTCAATACTAGCAGACAAATTGAAAATATATCAAACTTTGATTATTAACGGTAGTGCTACTGGTTACTTTCATTATTATTACTTTTTTCTTTTTCTTCTTTTTTAGCAATTTTATTTAATGCTTGAACGACTTCTGGGTCAAGCTTAGCAAAAGTTGGTCCTGATGGGTTTATTGCACTTGTCGCTTGGTCACTGCTTATACCGCCACTGTTAATCCTATCAAGCTGGGAACTTTTTGTCATACCAGTAAATTTATCTAGGGAAATAGACTCTCTCGCTGCCGCATCATGAGCACCAGCCATAGATGAGCCTTGTCCGCTTGCCCACTTTAGTAATCCAGGGTCCTTATCGAATACACTGCTATTAGACTCTTGAATATTGCTTCTAAGTTTCGCACTCATGTCGTCGCTCATGTAGCGTTTAGATTCACTTTCACTAATCGCCTGATTATGTGCGTCAATACCCCCTGGACCTCGACCAGACAAGAGTATGTTTTGTGCGGCTCGAGCTTTTACATCGTCTCCGTTTTTGATGGCATCAGATAAGGCAGATTTCAATTCTTGTATGGAAGCATTTCCGAAACTTATTTGTGCGTTTTTAACTTCTGTAGAAATTAATGAATGAGTCATCTCTTGAATTCGCGCCTTTGATCCAGGCAATTCTAAGCTACGCAGTCTGCTATCATATTTTCCAGAGGCAAGAGATTCTTTGAACCCTTTATCTGCGTATGCTTCATAGTTTGCTTGATCAATTTGACGAAGTTTTTTATTGTCATTGAACCGCTTCATGGCTTTATGGGCGCCGATAGTGAATGGATTTTTTCGTCCACCTATACCCTTACTTAAAAACTCTGCCTTCCTAGATGACATCATGCTTGAAGCTGTATTTGACACTAATCCGCCAAGCCGTGAAACACCCAATTTATTAGCAAAGCCACCAATGCCACCTATGATTTTACCCATGATTGAGTTGGATTTTATAGCTATAACAGCTACCATAAATGTTCCAATAAATAGTGCAGCTAAAGCCATGAGTCTCTGTATACTACTAGAATCCCCTGATCCTAGCGTGAGTGAAGCTGCAAACTTTAGTCCGCCATAATATATAGATGCTAGAGGATAAAGAAAAACCAATCCAGTAAACATGCTTTTCCATTTGTCAAATAGTTTTTGAGTATTTGGCAATACCCAAGCCACTAAAGCTACGGGAGAAAAAATAGCCAATATAGGAATAAGCATAGATCTTACTTGTAGTGCTAACAGGCCCGCTATAATTCCAATAATTGCTGGGATGATCATGGCGCCCAAGAACAATATTATGGCAGGCCAACCCAATACTGCACCAGCCGCTAAGGTGACTCCAACACTACCAACAACGGTAGCAGAAAGAAGTATAGAATCTAATAATACAGACCATCCATTTGCTGCTTTAAGCCCAGAGTATGATTCAAATCCACTAAATATACCGTCTATACTTTTACCGGTGATATTAGCAATATCAATTATCACCTGCATGAGATAGTAAGATATATTAATAGCTACCGCCACAATAACAAGTCTTGGTAGCATTTTTTTGATACCGTAATTGGATATTCCAATGTTTGATACCTGAGATATAACAATTCCTAAAAATATAACGACTAATATAGCGTTAGCTAAATCGCGCACCTTTGTCCACGAGTCGTAATAGGCTCCACTTCTATCAAGGGGGTTGTTGATTAGAAGAAATTCAAAAATAGACCAAGCCCCATCCGCAAAACCAATAGCGACGTTTATCGCTGGACATATAAAATATCCCAATAGTCCGCTATCCAGCACATCTCCGCAGTCCTTTTTATCTTCTTTGTCTGACGCGTCAGGATTCTCCACCTTTGCAGACTGGCCTTTTTGGCAGGCGTTTAGTTTTTTGTTGTCATCCCCGTATTTTGTTTTGCAGTATTCAGAATCACCCTTATGTTCTATTCCGTCTTTACAGGCCTCTAGCTCTTCCCCCGCCAGCCCCGCGCATGCAGTGTCTGTGGCTGACTGTTTTAGAGCTTCTTGATACTTTGGCGCTGACTCCACTAGGCGTTTATGGATATTCATACACTGCCATTCAGGAATTTTTGCGTCATAATGATCCTGTGGCCATTCGCGGTTGTTTAATCCGTCTGCATTATATCCCTGTCCATCGCCAGGTCGGTAGTATGAGTTAGTTAAGTTTCCATTACTATCTACATCTGGTATTTCCCAATCTTTTGAGTCATGTCGTTGAGGTTGAGGTTGGTTGTCTTTTATGCAGCCTCTTATCATCGACCTTGAGACTAGGTATTTTATACTAGGATCGGAGTTTTCTGAACCTTTTTTATATCCAGAAAAGCGTACTAGTATGTCAAATATTTCATTTTCTGAATATAAATCGTTTTTAACATGTCCTGACGCACCGGGATTATGAAGTGGTTCAGTACCATTTATGCATGAATCTACGCCGCGGTCATCTATCGTTCTGCCATCTATCATTCTTCTATAGCCTATTTCACAAAGGAGCACCTCTGCAGCGGATGATCTTCCTTTTGGCTGTATGTTGAACTGGCTAATGGCAGCATTTATTAATTCTGAATTACATTCAAAATATCCACCAGAGCTATTATATCCGGTAAATCCCGGAAAAGTTCCCACATATACTGAAGGTTCACTATGCCAAATATCACCATTTTTTACCTTGTCTATGCTTTCAATAGAGCTATTATTGTAATATGCTGTTGTAAAGCAGGCGTTCATGACGCGTGCATAAACATAGAACTTATATTTTCCTCGGGTATCGAGACTGTCAAAATATCCGGCAGCAAATGTAGGTAAAGAGGTTAATAATGTAGAAATTGGTAATATAAATAAGGCGCTCACGCACAAATATAAAACTATATTCTTAAAGATATTTCTACGACCAAACCCACTCATAAACATAATCACCTTCATTTAATCATATATGAAGGTGATTATGCAAATAATTATACAAAATAAGTACTTTATTGATCTTTGACTTCTATTGTTGTATCTTTGCCGTCTTCATTGTAGTTGAATTCGGAGCTTTTCTCCATGTGTATTATCCATGCGCCTTCGCCTAGATTTGCATTGGTGCTATGGCTATTGTCGCCATATAGATTATCGCCTTTTTTGTGGTGAGTAACCAGTGCCTTAAGTAAACTGTCTGGTTCAACATCTCCTGAATAATTGTTGAACCCATCAAGCTGATAAAAATTAGTACCAAAAATTCCGTACCTATCGATTTGCACATCTCCAGCACCGGTCCCATAGGGATTCCTCAAGTCTTTGCCGTGATACCATGCTCCGTAGCACCCCCCTTCACTAGCTTTTGCCTGTAAAACGGCAGAAGCTTGAGTTCCTGGAACAGGAGCAGGAACGGGATAGTCATCATCTGGATGATCTAGGTTATATCCTATAGATTTTCCAAGGTAATACATGGAATCCTTAAAACCTTGACGATAATCCTCGTCTACAAAAGTTTCTGCCATAGAATCGGTAATAGTATTTACTGATGTTTTGTCAAGACCATATTCTGGGTTTTGCAACATACTTGTCACAGCAATTACTGACCCTACTTGAGAGCCTAATTTATCTGCAGCATCTTTTTTTTCAACTGAAATACAATTCTGAAGTGTATAGATTTTTTCGTCTATATGCGGAAATGAAAAGCCTTGTTTTTTAATAAATTCTGTTAATGTTTCTAACGGTTCTTCACCTCTATTTAGCTTATCTGCCGTTTCGTCAACATCTACGGGTTTTTGAGGCATAACTTCTCTGTATTCTTGTCGTACCTGCTCTGGGGTTTTTAATGGTGGTGGAGTAGTTGTCTCTGGCGTTGGACTCTGAACTTCCTGCGCTGTAGATGTTGTATCTGGAGTTGGCTCACTGTAGTTTTCGCCACAAGCTGACAGTGAAGCTGCTGCAGCTAAAAATGCTGCCGCTGTAGCCATGCCCTGTAAGGCTTTTTCTTTAAATGAAGTCTTTGAATCGCTTGGGCTAAGTCGTTCACGATTTTGAACCATAACGCTTGGGATCCTTTCTCTGATATTGTCAGATATTTTATTATAAAAACTCCTTAGACCTTCCAGTCCAATTGGTGATATCATAACACAAATTGTACAAAAATGCAATAAATATGGAATATTTTCCATAAAAAAACACCCTATCAGGGTGAAAATATCTGTGGCGCGCTCGACCGGATTCGAACCGGCGATCTCCTCCGTGACAGGGAGGCGTGATAGGCCAACTTCACTACGAGCGCATATCAATACTTTTCATATTACCAGATAATCCACGTCTTTTCAAGGAAAATATTTGCTTTTTTCGCTTGACTATTTTACAATTTCTGTATAAGAGAAAATTTTATGACAAAAAGAAATATTGTAATCAGTATATTCATCGCAACAGTAATCGCAGGGAGCGTTTTTATACCCAGAATAGCTTTGGCCGCCAGTTGCGGTGGCGCGGAAACTTCTGTTATTTCTTGTGAAGGCGAAGGTAGCACGGCAATTATCAACATAATTAAACAAGTTATTAAAATCTTAACCGCTGGAGTTTTGGTTGCGGCAGTTGGTGCTGTTATATACGGCGCATTCTTATATACTACTTCTGAAGGTAGTCCTGATAAGATAAAAAAAGCACGTGAAGTCTGGACGAATACTGTTATTGGGATAATAATGTTTGCATTCATGGTGGCAATTACTAATTTTATTATTCCAGGAGGAGTTTTCGATTAATGAAAAAGATTATAATAGCAATGTCTTTAATGATTATAGGGTCGTTTGGGGCGAGCGTAACTTTCCCGAATACTTCTTTTGCGGAAGGTGAAATTAATGAATGTGATAAAAAAGGTAAAATTTTAACATTAAAGCCGTGGTATTATGGATTGACGAAAGGTGACTGTTCTATTAAAGATATTGGTTCAGACGCTGATTCACAGGCAAATTTTATCTGGAAAATCGTGCTTAATATCGTTGATGATTTACTGCAGCTTATTGGCTATACGACCGTTGGATATATTATATACGGTGGTTTCTTGATGATGACCAGTAACGGCGCTCCAGACAAGGCTGCTCATGGGCGAAAGACTATTATGAGTGCCGCGATTGGTTTGGTTATTGCCCTAGCTTCTGTTGCGTTGGTTAACTTTATATCATCAAATATAGGAGTATAAAATGAGATATATGGAATTTTTTGCTGGATTATTAGGAAAGGCAGACTCTCTTGGCGTGCCGCAGAATAATGATGTAGATATTATGAAGTTTGTTAATTTGGCATTTTGGGTGGCTGGTGTCGTAGCTGTTATAATTGTTATTATTGCTGGAATAAACTATTCCCTATCTGCTGGCGATCCAACTAAGACGGCTAGCGCAAAGAATACTATTCTATATGCAGTCATTGGTTTGGTGATTATTGCTAACGCTATTGCTATAACAGGTTATATTATAGGAAAGGTTTAAGATGAAGATTTTTACGAAAATTCTGACAGCTGGAATGTTAATGGTTAGTCTCCTTGGTGTGTTTACTCCAGTGGTGTCTGCAGCTAACGGTATTAATATTTGCTCAGAGGAAAATAAAAACTCTGTCTATTGCCAAAATAAAGATAGCGGTGAAGATCAGGTGAATGGTATTATAAAAACTATCGTTGAAGTCCTACTTATGGCTGTCGGTGCTATTTCGATTATTATGATAGTTATTGGTGGTATTTTGTTTGCACTTTCCAGCGGTGACGCCCAGAAGGCCGCAAAGGCTAGGAGTACTATTTTATATGCTGTTGTTGGCTTAATAGTTTCTGTATTCGCTTCGGCGATTGTCAATTTTGTGTTTGACGGGTTTAATAAGCCTGTTAAGCATGATGAATCTAGTAATCATAATAAGGAGTAAAAATGAAAAAAATGATATTATCGGCATTAATTGCAGCTTGTTCGGTGTTCGGATTTTCAGCCATATCAGTAGCTTCTCTTCCGACAAACGTTTCCGCGCAAGCTGCTAATAGCGTCGTAAAGAAAGGTATAAAAACTGCTACTACGGCGGATATGGAAAATAAAAGCATTGCAGGTGAAGGTGGACTAATAAGTATATTGATTAATTTTCTACTATGGGCTGTTGGAATTTTATCTGTTGTTATGATTATCTTTAGCGGATTTCGCTATATCACTTCAGCTGGAGATGCCTCAAAAACGAAGTCTGCTCAAACTGCTCTCACTTATTCGATAGTTGGCTTAATTGTAGCTGTTCTTGCGTGGGTTATAGTTAAGATGATTTTGAGACAATTCGGAATTGAGGTAAAGACTAATTAGTTTTGCAAATAACAGATAAAAATGTATAATAGTAATATCATTAAACAAGGAGAAAATAACAATGAATAAATTAAAATTAATCTTGGCGGGACTACTGGTAGTACCAACTGTTGCTTTGGCTGTAGCCCCAGCTGCAAGCGCTGAAGGAGACTTTACCCTAAATGGCGGCGTTAGCAGCGCGCAAGGAGAGGGTGTTGGTCAGGTATCTACAGATCCTGAATCTTTAGTTAAGAAATTTGTAAACATATTCTTGTTTGCCGTTGGTGCATTGAGTGTTATTATGCTTATCTGGGGTGGCATCCGCTACACCACTTCAGCCGGTGATAGCAATAAGGTTCAGGCAGCTAAGAACACAGTTTTGTACGCAATTGTCGGTTTGGTGGTTGCAATCTTGGCATACGCAATCGTCAATATGGTTATCAGTAAGATTGCATCAGGATCATAATCTTTCCTATTAATAAAAAAGAGCCTCGCTGATGAGGTTCTTTTTTTTGTGGCTAAAAAAATACCGCCAACTTGTGACGGTATTTTCTGTGAAATGGTTTTTTACAGAACTTGAATCTTCTTTGCTTTTTCTTGCTTTATCTTTTCGAAAGTAATTGTCAAAACGCCGTCTTTTAATTCTGCCTTAACGCCTTCTTCATTTACAGCGGTTGGCAATGCTAATGTACGACTGAATTCGCCCCAGTAGCATTCTTGGATGTGCCATTGGCGAACATCTGCTTCGTCACCACTAGACAGTGTGCCACTAATAGTTAAGATACCGTCAGAAATGCTTACGTCTAGGTCGTTTCGGTCTACGCCGGCAGTACGAGCTTTGATAACTAGGTTGTTTTCTGTCTCAAAAACGTCAACAGCCAATTGACCCATTGCATCATCAGCTTCATCTTCCCAGTTGTCATCGGATCGTGTTGCTGGTGTACTGTTGCTTCTACTATTGTCGTCGTTAAAACCAGGTAGCAGATCGTCGTTATCATCGTCAATAAACGCCGCAGCCAATTCCTGTTCTGTTAGTAATGTATCATCTTGCTTTCGGGCCATAATTTCCTCCACTTTTATAATAGGCTCATTGACAAAGTCTTTATTAGTATAACTGTAATGTGCGTTATAATCAACAGAGAAAGGCTTAAAACGTAAAAATTACAATGTTTGACGCGCTATTATCAATCATCGCTCCCCACCACTGTTACAAGTGTGGTAAAACGGGTGGTATTTTATGCTTAGATTGTAAAAAATACATCACAAGTCGGAAGTATGATATGTGTGTATTATGCGGTGATTCATTGGAAAATGGCAATTTATGTAAAAAGCATAATCTTCCTTGTGATATGATCTGGTGTTTTTCACGACGTACAGGTGTTGTCGCAAAGATTATTGATGACTATAAGTTTAACCGCGTTCAGGCGGCAGTCGATTTACTAAGCGAATTCTTAGACGAAGCTCTGCCTGAATTACCGTCAGATACAGTAATCGTACCAATTCCTACAATTTCTAAGAATATTCGGCGTCGTGGATTTGATCATATCCGAAAAATTGCTATTAAATTATCTCGACGAAGAAAAATAGAATGTTGTTCCCTGCTCCAGCGTAGAAATAACGTAACTCAACACTTTACGAAGTCTTCCGCTCAGAGAAAACGTCAAGCAAAGGAGTTTTTTGAAATTGCGGGTAAAGTTGATAAAAATAAGCGATATATCATTATTGATGATATATTTACGACTGGCTCAACTGTGTTGGCGGCGGCGGAATGTTTGAAGAAAAATGGTGCCAAACACGTGGAAATTGCGGTTATTGCCAGGCACGGGCGCCCGAAGCTATGAGTGATGATAGTGACTGCCGCGATGAATTTCTTGGGCGCGATACAATTGCTCAGCTAAAATAAGACGGACCAATTGATGTGGAAACACTAAGTTTGATAATGACCAAACGATGTTGGATTTTTGACGCAAGTCGCTAGTAACTCCATAAGCGCCACCGATGATGAAGACAATATGCTTATTGATGTTGTCTGTAATTAAATTAGATAATTCTGGCGACGATAAGTTTTTACCGCGCTCATCGAGCAAAATAACGAAGTCGTCCGAATTGATGCGTGAAAAAATACGCTCAGACTCTTCCTGGCGCGCCCTGTCGCCTTCAAAGCTTGAATGCGGTAGAATAATCATTTCCGCAGCAAAAGGTGCTCGTAGACGCTCTAAAAAACGAAAAATGCCTGGCTGAACCCAGGCTTCGTGCTTTTTTCCGATTGTTATAATGGTGATCTTCATAATGTCTATGGCGGAGAGAGAGGGATTCGAACCCTCGATGAGTTGCCCCATACCGCTTTTCGAGAGCGGCCAGTTCAACCACTCCTGCACCTCTCCGTATCTAACTAATTCGGGAAATTATTTTTTATCAGTCTTCTTTGAATCTTTGGCTACTATAGTGCCGATAATACTCCAGACGATACATAGAGCTAAACCGACGCCACCTAGTTGACAAAATTTAATCATCCACTTACTAGCTTCATTCCAAGTTATCAATTCAAAGAACTCTGCGCCAGCTAAAATTGCTATAGCAGTCGAACAGATTGCTATAATTCCCAATCCTGAATATTTTACGTACTTAATAAAATTCATACCCCTCCTTAGGTTAATTGGTACACCCGGCAAGATTCGAACTTACGACCTCTGGCTCCGCAAGCCAGCGCTCTATCCAGCTGAGCTACGGGTGCATACAGCCTTTCGAAAAAAAACGATTGGCCGCAACAAAAAATATAAGGTACCTTCATTGCTATAAAGCACTGAACTTTTGTATTCTACCACATAAAATATAGTCAATCAAGCTATAGCTTTATCAGCCGAATAAACTTCTCTAAGGCGTCTGGTTTAATTTCTTGCATTGGTAGGCGTGCTCCGAGCATATCGACAATTCTCTCGCCCTCTGCTTCGGAAAAGTAAATAGTTAAACCTGGCGAAAATCGTTTTACTGGCAATAATAGAATCGAATGTTGGTTGTTTTCGTGAATTAATCCAAATGCGCGAAATTCGCTAAAATCGTGTAAAACATCGGCGATGTAAATACCTTTGGGACTAATCGCGTAGTTTATTATTTGAGGAGTTTTGTTTGATAATACAAACAAGGCTACAGCCATAATTGGCAACAAAACGGCGAAAGTCCAGTTCTTAAACACCAAAATTGCCAAAGCCATTAGTCCTATCAACACAATGACAAAAAACACGTACCATAATTTACCGCGTTGAACTTGCATGCCTTCTGGAGCGTTCCAGGCTATTGGCTCGGTTAAATCAATCCTGTCAGGTGATGGTGTTTCAAAGTCTTGGTTTTCTGGACTATCGTTCATGACGTTAGTATATCACGATGAGAATTAGTGAACAATTAAACGTTAGTGGTTGATCCACCGCTTAAAGCTGCACCAAGGATGAAGTTAATGATGGCGTAAGCAAAGACTGCGATTAATAGACCGATGATTGCATATAAAATTGTGTTTTTGGCGTTTGTGACAGATTCTTTTTTACCGCCAGATATTACATAGCGGAAACCGCCGAAGATTAACATAACGACACTTAAGACGCCGACGCCGAATAGCATAATGTTGATGGCGCGCCTTATGATCGATGAATCACCATTAGCCAAGTTGGACGGTGTATTGTCGCCGCGTGCCGCGCTAATTCCAGCTGGCGCACCGCCCTCACCTAATGCGGAAACTGGGGCAGTTACTAAAGCTACGCCGAATCCGATTGTAAGTAATCCTATTGTAATTTTAGAGACGTATTCTTTTATCATAGTCCTATTATACTCTATTTACGATAAAGCTATCAATAATTGCACTTATATGGTACACTAAATAGTGAATTTGGAGGAGTACCCAAGTGGCTGAAGGGGACGGTTTGCTAAATCGTTAGTATGGAGAGATCTGTAGCGGGGGTTCGAATCCCCCCTCCTCCGCCAAAATTCATAGATAGTACGGAAGGGTGACCGAGTGGTTGAAGGTACCGGTCTTGAAAACCGGCGTGCGGTAAAACGTACCGAGGGTTCGAATCCCTCCCCTTCCGCCAAAATAGAATGTTCGCCAAAATAAAGGCGAATATTTTTATGCAGCGAAATATACTTGACAAAAAACAAAGCTTATGCTAACATTATAATCAGTATTCTAAAAATAGATACAAAAAGAAAGAATAAAAATGAATTTAGTACAACAGTTTTTCACCGTTACAACTATGTTTGTCAGTTTGAATGTAGCGTTTGGTGTGCTGCTGCACGATACCAACGTCGATAAAGCATTTTTGTCATCTTGGAAAACATATAGCGTTCAAAGTGACGTTAAGGATGAAATAAAAATGCCAGAAACAAAGCCTCATACTCATCCAGAACACGCTCAATTGTCAAATGTGTTAAAAGAAGGTTCAGCACGACCGCGAACTACGCCTCGTAACAACGATAAGAAGCGATTACGCCAAAAATATGCCGCTCGTGGACAGCATACTTTTGACGGATATCACCTTGATTTTGAAGGTGTAAGCTAGGCTATTTTAAGCTAATCACTTCTAATTCCGAAACAAGCCGAGTAATGATTTTTTCTTGCTCGGCTAATTGCTCGCGAGTTTCCTCGACAAGGTGAGCTGGCGCCTTCTCAACGTAAGTCGGATTTTCCAGGCGCTTCTTTAATCCCGCCAATTTTTGACGTGCTTCGGCTAGGCGCATTTCCAGATTTTCCTGATGTTGATACAGAGTTTCGCTATCAATATCTAGCCACGCTTCCCTGTTTGCCGCCGCTAATCTCAGTCCGCGCGGTTGGTCGGTGTGTTCAATTGCCTCAAGCCGCATGAGATGCTTAATTGTGTCTTGATTGTCAGCGATAAGACTGTCGTTGCCGTATAGTAATCGATATTTCTTATTCCCTGGCAGCTCGGCAATTACCCAGCGACCTTCAGCAACCAGAAGCTTAAGTTGCTCGAATTGTTCGGCGGCAATCGGATCGAACTTTTCTGGAGTTGGCCAAGTTTCACGCATCAAAATGCCGTCGGTGTAATTGAGTGTTTGCCAAATCGTTTCCGTAACAAATGGCGCAAATGGATGGGCGATTTTCAGAGAAGTTGCCAAAACCCAGGATAATAATGGACGATTGATCGCAGTTTTAGACGATTCAATGTACCAGTCAGCCACGTCGTCCCAGATGGTGTGATAAACAGTTTCTGATGCCTCTGAGAAGCGATATTGCTCTAATCGAACAGCGATGTTGTTGGCGGCGTCATTCAATTGGCGAATAATCCAGTGATCGGCCGGAGTTTGCGGCTCTAAGTCGACAATTTGGTGATTATCGCCAATTTGCGCTTCAACAAACCTGGCAATATTCCATAGCTTATTGCAGAAGTTGCGAGCAGCGATAACAGAGCCACGGTTAAAGGCCTGACTTTGAGCCGGCGCCCGTCCAGCGATAATTCCCATGCGTGTTGCGTCAGATCCAAATTCCGCAACTAACTCCATTGGATTTATGACATTACCCTTAGACTTGGACATTTTTTGATTGTGCTCGTCATTAACCATTCCGTGTAGATAAACTTCTTTGAACGGCAACTTCCCTGTTCGGTATAGGCTAAGCATGATCATTCGAGAAACCCATGCACGCATAATATCCATACCAGTTTCCATCATGTCAGTTGGGAAATAATTAGCTAAATCGCCGCCAGTTAAGTAATCTGTTACGATGTATGGCCATTGACCAGATGAGAACCAGGTGTCAAAGGTATCCTCTTCCCTGATATATGTTGTGCCATTTACAACAATGCTCTGCTCGTTGGTGTGAGTATCAAATATCCAATCCTTAGGGTCGTTTTCATTTACAAACGCAGGAATTGGTATTCCCCATGGAATCTGTCGTGAAATATTCCAGTCTTTCAATTGCTCAAGATATGCGATAAGTTCTTTGCGCTTGGATGCTGGATAAAAAGTAATTTCTTCTTTTTTAAGCGCGTCAATTGCTGGCTGTGCGAGTGATTGTGTTTTAATAAACCACTGCTCTTTAATCATTGGCTCAATTATGCTGCCACACTTATAACAATGTCCAACTGCGTGTTCAATTTCAGTCTCACCGCGGCGTAGTTCTAATGCTTCCAGTGCTTCCAAAACTCGAGCGCGAGCTTCTACTGGTGTTAATCCTAAGAACTGCGCTGGTACATTTATCATCTTCCCTTCTGGGCTGATAATTGACTCTAGCGGTAAATCATGGCGTTTTGCAATTTCAAAGTCGTTCGGGTCGTGTGCTGGCGTAATCTTAACCGCACCGGTGCCGTAACTCATGTCGACATATTCGTCCGCGATGATAGGAATTTCCTTATCGACAATCGGCAGTAAAATGCGAGTTCCAATCAATTTTTTATATCGCTCATCGTCTGGATGAACCGCAACAGCAACATCGCCAAGCATAGTTTCTGGGCGCGTAGTAGCAATGATAATCTCGCCAATTTTATCTAATGTCGGGTAAGCTATTTTCCACAACTTCCCTTTCTCATTCTTATGTTCTACCTCGATGTCAGCAAAGCTGGTTTGGTGTTTGGTGCAATAATTAACAATCCTCTCACCCCTGTAAATCAAGTTATCATCCCACATTTTCTTGAATGTGTCATATATAGTGTTGATGACTTTATCGTCCAGAGTGAATGTCAGATACTTCCATGATGCACTAACACCTAGCGCGCGCAATTGCAGCTCCATGTTACCGCGTTTTTCTTGTACAAAATTCCAAACTTGACTATACAATTGGTCACGTGAAAAATCGAAGCGACTCTTCCCTTGCTTCGTTAATTCTCTTTCATACACAACCCAAGTTTCAAACCCAGCGTGGTCGGCGCCTGGAATAAATACAGCGTCGTCACCCTTCATTCGGTGATAGCGAATCAGAATATCCTTCAGATTCATATCGAGTGCGTGCCCAATGTGAAGATTACCGTTAGCGTTAGGCGGTGGCATAATGATTGAATATGGCTTACCTACCCCTGTTGGCTCTAATGCACCACTGGTTTCCCATAGGGCGTAAATATTTGGTTCGTAATCGTTTGGTATGTATTGTTTAGCTAGCTGCATAAGTTATTCCATGGTTTTTTCATGTGAAAAAAGACAAAAGAAAACAAAGTAGCTTTTCACGTGCAAAAGCCCTTAAATATGTAATCCTCTAATTTCTCCACATGTTTATATTACATCTTAATTATACCACAAATTTATGTGGTGCGATGGATGAAATTAAGGTTATTTTCTGATCGTTTGATACGCTCGATATAGCCAATATTGAAGTGGCTTTATGGGAAGTTCCCAAGTTGATCCAGAATGGATATCTTCGCCGCCGAACGATCGCTTGAACTTCGTAAAGCCAGCCCACGGGTGATTTTTTGGTGCATTTTCAGGAGCAATTCCGTATAAATCGACTTTCTCCATTTGACGATGTTTTGCATCGATTATCGCTTCGGTGAGCAGGGCAGTTCCAGCGTTAAGTTTGCGATATTCTGGCGTAGAATTTGCTGCTGCATGTGCGTAAATTCGAGTTGTTTTTGAGTCGAAAAATAGGGCAGTAGCAATTACTTTATTATCATATGTTGCGTACCAAAATGAAGCATCTTTGGATGGAAGTAGGGAACCAGCTTGCTTATGAAAATATGAATCTGGGTGCGGCGACATGCCGGTTCGTTTGGCAACTTCGTGTATCAATTCTAGGAAATATTTAATATCGTCTGGGTTTTGAGATTGATGAACAGTTACGCCTTTTTTGTGATAATTCCTATAACAATTCCTTACAGGTTGCGCCATACTTGCTATAATTTCTTCCTCTGGTTGCTGGAGATTGATAACGTGCGTATGTTCTGGCTGCAAATGGACATAAGTGGCTTTCTTCCAATGCTCATCAGATAATACCTTAGAGAAGGTGGGTTTAATTGGTCCGACCCTAAGGAAAGTTACGCCAAGTTTTTTACCTAGGTCAGCAAGATCTTTTAATGCCAATTGCAAATTTTTCTCATTAGTGGCGGTTGGTCCAAAAGGACAGTATAAGCGAGAATTGCCTGTGCCGTGCTCTAATATTGCGAAATATTCCCATCCTTCACCTCTGTTGTGAAAGACTTTTCGACCGAGCGATTGTTGGAATTTTTCCCAGGCTGATGATTGTAGAAAATGTTGATTCATGTTGTAATCCTCACAACGTTATATTGCTGTCATTGATAAACTTGGCTGAACTTCTAAATCGTATGGATCTGTAGGCTCGTCAATTTGAGATCTGAAATAACCGAGAGTAGCAATCATCGCGGCGTTATCTGTACAGAGTTGAATAGGGGCGTATTCGATGTCAATTGGCAAAGCTTCGCGTAATTGACGGCGTAATTCTTGATTAGCTGCGACTCCGCCAGCGATTACAACGGAGGCTGGCTGGAAATTGTCAAACGCCTTCTTTGTCTTATTTACGAGAGTTTTTATGGCTGTATATTGGAAACTCGCTGCCATATTACGTCGTAATTCGTCATCTACGAGCGCTGGAAGCTCATGAGAGGGAAAAGTGAAGTCTTTACCGACTTCGTGCTGAACGGCTCTCAAAACGGCTGTCTTAAGCCCAGAGAAGGAGAAATCGTATTCGCCGGATAGTTTGGCGATAGGCAAGTGAAACGCGTGTGGGTCGCCAAGCTCAGCGGCTTTAGCGATAGCTGGGCCACCAGGATATGGCAAACCGATGATTTTAGCGACTTTATCAAACGCTTCGCCGACCGCGTCGTCTTGGGTCTGTCCAATAAGCTGATAATCGCCGTGATTTTTAAATAGGACAAGTTGTGAATGTCCGCCTGAAACGATCAACGAAAGCATAGGGAATGACGGCTGTTGTTTCGGCAATGTTAGAGACAAATTGTCGGCTTGCTTGTTGATAAAATTGGCGTACACGTGAGCTTCTACGTGATGAATCTTAAAGAGCGGCTTGTTATGGATAATAGCGAGAGTTCTAGCGGCGAGAGTGCCGATTAATAGCGAGCCAATAAGCCCCGGCGCGTAAGTAACGGCGATGGCGTCGATATCATCCCAGGTGCAATTTGCGTCAGACAAAGCTTTTTTAATGACGGGATTTACAACTTCCAAATGACTACGAGCGGCAATTTCTGGAATAACTCCGCCGTATTCTGCATGAATATCAATTTGAGAATTGACGACATTTGAAAGCAAGCGTTCGCCATCTTCAACTATTGACGCCGCTGTTTCGTCGCAACTGGATTCAATTCCCAAAATCCTCATTTGCTTTTATTATAGCAAATATAAGTGGTAAAATGGGTATTATGAAAAACGAGTTGGTAAAGATTGCTAGAAAAACGCTACCTCAAGGAGCTTTGGAAAAAACCGAAAACGCCTATAGAGTTGCGCGCACGAAGATGATTAGCCTAAGATATGGCAATCCAGCTCGTGGCTTGAGAATTATTGCAGTAACAGGGACGAACGGGAAAACTACGACCGCTTGTTATATCAATGAGATCTTGAAAGAGGCTGGCTTTAAGACTGCATTATTTACGACGGCGGTGATTGAAATTGCTGGCAAGGAAAAGATAAATGATTTGAATGCGACGGTGCCGACTGTAGCGAGGTTATTCAGCTTTTTCCAGACAGCTCAGCGTGAAGGCGTGGAATATGTGATTTTAGAGGCAACAAGTCACGCTCTGTCGCAGCATAAATTTGACGGCGTGCCAATTGAGGCGGCGGTGATGACTAATTTGACTCAAGACCATTTGGATTATCACAAAACGATGGAAGCTTACGCGGCAGCTAAGGCTAAGTTATTTGAGAAAAAGCCAAAGTATATCGTGCTGAATCGTGATGACGAGTGGTTTGAATATTTTGATAAGTTTACGGCTTCTGGCGAGAAAATGACTTACGGGACGAATCCGGAAGCTGAAGCTCACTTAACGCACGTTAAGTTATATAAAAAGGGAACAGAGGCGAGTTTACTGATTGATCATCAAACTCATTTGGAGTTGGCGACTAATTTGCCTGGCGAATTTAACGTGATGAATATGTCGGCTGCGGTGTCGTTGGCGTATTTGTTGGGGATAAAGTTGGAAGATATCCAAGAGGGCGTGGCGAACTTGGAGGCGATTCCTGGACGATTCGAGCGAGTAGAAAATAAGCTTGGAATTGATATTATTGTGGATTATGCCCACACACCAGACGCGTTGGAAAAATTGCTAAAAACCACTCATAAAATTACCAAGGGGCGATTAACTTTGGTGTTTGGTGCGTGCGGCGATAGAGATAAGACAAAGCGTCCGATTATGGGCGAACTGGCAGCTAATTTGGCGGATAGGATTTTCCTAACTGACGAGGAGAGCTACAATGAAGATCCAGATGAAATTCGGGCAATGATTTGTCAGGGAATTGAGCGAACGAAAAAGGCTCATAAAATGACGGAAATTGCTGATCGAAAACAGGCGATTTATCAAGCTCTGAAGTCGGCTGTTCGTGGCGATACGATTCTGATTACGGGTATGGGTCATGAGCAGTACCGAATTGTGAATGGCAAGCGAATTCCGTGGAATGACAAGAAGGTCGTTCAGGAAATTATTTCTGAGATTGAGAAAAAGAGTCGTAAAATTTCGCTTTAATCTGTTTCCAGCTTTGTGATTGACGAACTAATTTTTCTGCATCGCTTGCGTCGAGTAGTAATTCTTTCACGGCGTCTTCAAGGTAAATGCCGCCCTGCGAGCCTTTGAATAGAATTGTCGTATCTTTAATATCGCTATTTTTCAGGAACTCTCTAGCTTCAAGCGCCGTGTCAAAAGAAATTACTTTACAGCCATTTTTTTCAGCAATTGGTACGAGGTATTTTTTTGACATTTTGCCAACAGTAATAAGCAGCTCTAACTGGCTAGGGTTGCAAATTTCACCGATTTTTTTATGCTCTGATTCGGATGTTTCGCCCAGCTCATTCATGTCGCCCAATACGGCAATTTTATGATCGGCAGAGATAGAATAGAGCGTTCTTAGCGAATTTTCCATGGCAATAGGACTGGCGTTGTAGGTGTCGTCCAGCAATGTACAGCCGCGTATGCCGCGTAAAATATTCATTCTTCCTGAAACTGGTTTGATTTTTGTTAAAGCCGCCGCAACTTCTTCGATATTCATTCCGCAAGCTAATCCCGCCGCCGCCGCGCCAGTGATTGAGCGGATGTTGTGCTTTCCTAATACAGAAATATTAATGTCCTGAGAAGTTTCTTCGGAGTGTTTTAGATTGACTATACAACCAGTATCTGTAGTCTTTTTAATTTCCAGGAAAACATCAGCGGATTCGTCACCGTAACTTACGCGATTTCCAACTATGAGATTATGATATTTTTCATCGATATCGTGAAGGTTGAAGATGGTTTTTTTAGCGACTTGACTAATGGACAATTCCTCATGAGCTACCGTATCCATATTTTTGAAAAACTCCATATGCTCAGGAGCAACAGAGGTAATTATGGCAATGTCGGGCTGAATGTAGCGCATAAAAGTAGCCATTTCGCCAGGGCAATCAATACCACATTCTTGAATTATTATATCTGGAGATTCGGGGTTTTTTATGCTGGCGTGTGCGTCGGAGAAGATTTTTAGCCAGGCTAGGGGGGATTTGGCGTTTTTTGGTCCGTCTACGCCTAAGATTTCTAACGGTGCACTTAAGGTTGTGTTCAAATTGCCACGACTATGGCGCACGGTGAATTTTTCTGATAGAACAGTGGCGGTTGCTGATTTTACGCTAGTTTTACCAACGCTGCCGACTACGGCAATTAGTTTGGTGTCAGGATGAGATTTAAGATATTTTTTTACGTAAGAGCCGAGAAATGTTTCTAAGAGATGTTTGAATAATTGCATGGAGTTATTATAACAGATTGAGAGATAATAGGGAGAAGGGTGTGGGGTTGTTTTTACGGGAAGAATCTATGCATCGGAAGAAGGTGATGATGGTGATGATAATTTCCCTGAGCTACTAATCGTATAATACTGAATAGTATCTAGATAATTAGCACTCACACTTGACGAGTGCTAAATTAGTGCGTTACAATAGATACGTTGTTAACGAAATGGAGGATAACGTGAGTACACCTATTAAGCCTCTTGGCGACCGTGTTGTAGCGGTGCGTGAAGAAGCAAAGACTCAGACAGCGAGCGGAATTTACTTGCCTGATAACGCTAAAGAAAAGCCAGTAGTTGCAGAAGTTAAAGCAGTTGGCGGCGATGTGAAGAACGTCAAAGTCGGTGATCGGATTGTCTATAAGGAATATTCGACTACGGATTTGAAAATTGACGGCACAGAATATTTGGTTGTTCGCGAAGAAGATATTTTAGCAACGGTTGTTGGATAAAAAGGGGAGTTTAATTATGGCAAAAAAAGTTTTTTATGATGATGATGCGCGAAATCGCGTGCTTGGCGGTGCTAAATCGCTATACGACGCAGTTAAGGTAACTTACGGTCCGAAGGGTCGCAATGTTGTGATTGCGAAAGGTTTTGGTGGACCAACTGTTACTCATGACGGTGTAACGGTGGCTGAAGGAATTGAATTGCCAGAAAATGATGACGAAACGCTAGGTTATAAAGTCGGTGCCGATTTAATCAAGCAGGCCGCTAAGAATTTGAACAAGCAAGCAGGCGACGGCACGACGACTGTAACGGTGTTGACATACTCGATTTTGAAAGAGGCGAATCGATTAATTGCGGCTGGACATAATCCGATGGAACTTAGGAAAGGCATCGAGCAAGCTGGCGCGGAAATTGTTAAAGAATTGAACAAATTGGCTGAGCCGATTGAAGGCAAGTCTGACCGCGTGGCTGAAGTCGCTACGATTTCGGCGGGAGATGCGGAAATTGGTAAATTGATCGCTGGCGTGATTGAGAAAGTCGGTAAAGACGGCGTGGTTACTGTTGAGGCTGGTCAAGGCTTGGAGTTAGAAGCTGAAGTTGTCGAAGGTTTTAGCTTGGACAAGGGTTGGGTGAGTCCGTTCTTCGTTACTGACGCGGGTCGCCAGGAAGCTGTGTACGAAAAGCCAGCGATTCTAATCACCGACAAGAAAATTTCTAGCGTGCAAGAATTCTTGCCAATGTTGGAAAAATTGGCACAAAGCGGTAAAAAGGACGTTGTTCTGATTGCTGATGAAGTTGAAGGCGAAGCATTGAGTATTTTGGTGCTGAACAAGCTGAAGGGCGTATTCAACACCGTAGCTGTTAAGGCGCCAAGTTTCGGTGATCGCCGCAAAGATGTTCTTCGTGACATCGCCGTGTTGACTGGCGCGACTGTGATTTCTGAAGATCACGGATTGACATTTGAAAACGCCGGCTTGGAAGTTTTGGGCTCGGCGCGCAAGGTGATTGTTGGTAAAGACGAAACGACAATTATCGAAGGCGCGGGCAAACCTTCAGGCGTGAAAGAACGAATTGCTGAAATTAAGTCGCTTTCAGAAAATGCTTCTAGCGAATATGAAAAAGAGCAATTCGACAAGCGTGCTGCGGCATTGTCTGGCAAGGTTGCGGTTATTAAAGTTGGTGGCGCGACTGAGACTGAAATTGACGAGAAGAAATTCCGCGTTGATGATGCAGTGGCGGCTACTAAGGCGGCTTTGGCTGAGGGAATTGTTGCTGGTGGTGGCGTAACTTTGGTCAATTTGGCTGGCAATTTAAAAGTTAGCGGCGCGGATAGTTTGTCAGTTGGTCGACAAATCTTGAAGGACGCTCTGAAGCAACCGTTCTTGCAGATTATGAAAAACGCTGGGTTGAATGCCGACGCGCTGCTTGCTCAAGTTGAATCTGGTAAACCTGGATTCGGAGTTAACGTTATGAAGCCAGAAGATGGTCTAATTGACGTGAAGAAGGCTGGTGTTATTGATCCAGCTCGCGTGACTAAAGAAGCTGTTCAAAACGCGGTGTCAATTGCATCAACTGCGGCAACTATGGGCGCTTTGGTGGTTGATATTCCAGAGGCTGAAGTTGCAGCTGCTCCTGGTGGTATGCCGGGAATGGGCATGATGTAAATCTGCCCCGAGCAATAAAAATCCCGCCGAAAATGGCGGGTTTTTATTTTGGAGAAATGACTTAACGAGGATTTGAGAAATAGTCGATTTCTTTAATGATATCCAGTAAAGCCTGAGCGCGGCGAGCTTCGTCAACAATAGCTACGGCAGCGTCATGTGCTGGCGCGATCAGAGTTTTATCGTCCGTAGAGCGAAGAAGTAGTAGGTAAGTATCAAACTTTTCTTCTGGAGAAACGTCCAACTTGTCGACTAATGGACGCAACTCGTTCAAAGCGGTTTGCTTGATCGTATCAAGCGCAGGATCTGCAGTTGGAGTTGGTGCACTGACCGCTGGAGTTGGCGTAACTGGCTCTGGAGCGGCAGGCTTCGTTACGTCAGTAGCAGGCTCATCGTTCTGGTCTGTAGCGACAGGATCTGGTGAGATGGTTGCAGGATTAATTACAGGTGAAGTTGTAGAACTTGTTTCTTCGAATTGTAAATTATTGTCTGTATCTTGTGACACGCCAGCTAATACCTTAGCCAGTTCTTGGTCGTCACTGAATGATTGATTAGCTTGAGAATCCATTATAACCCACCTTATATATTAAATTGTTTAAGCTTATATATGTTACACTATAACATGAGTTAATCAAGGAGCGCAAGATGTTAGATGATATGAATGTGATAAAACAATATGATCCAGGCGACGTTTTAAGCGGCGTTTTGAATATTCCAGAACAAGCTCGATATGAAGTGTCGATCCACGAAGGTGCAAATCAGCGTCGAGATTTTAAGAATATCGTGATCGCGGGAATGGGCGGTTCGGCTTTAGCGGCTGATATGGTTCGAGTTTTGACCGCGGGCTGGTTGCATATTCCGCTTGAAGTGGTGAAGGGCTATGATTTGCCGGGATTTGTGAGTGAGGAAACGTTGGTTATTGCGGTTAGTCATTCGGGTAATACTGAGGAAACTCTGAGTTGTTATCAGCAGGCATTGGAGAAGAAGGCGTGTCTGGCGGCTATGTCGACTGGCGGAGCATTGATTGAGCGAGCGAAGAATGACAACGTAACTTACGCCCAAGTTCCAGCTGGCGCACAGCCACGAATGTCGACGGTTTATCATCTGCGAGGATTATTGAAACTATTGCAACATTTTTGGGTGATTGATAATGATTTGTATGATCAGGTAAAAAATAGTGCTGATTGGTTGGCGGGCGAGATATCTAATTGGACAGCCAAAACGCCAGAAGCTGATAATTTGGCAAAGCAGATTGCGAAATTAACAATTGGCAAGACGCTGGTTGTTTTTGGTGGTGAATTGACTTGGCCGCTGGCGTATAAGTGGAAAATCAGCTGGAATGAATCGGCGAAGAATTTGGCGTTCTCGAATCAATATCCAGAATTTAATCATAACGAGTTCATCGGTTGGTCGTCGCATCCAGTAGAGAAGCCGTTTACGGTTTTTGATATTCGTAGCAATTTGGAGCGGGACAGAATCCGCGAGCGAATGGAGCTGAGTGATCGTTTGTTGAGTGGTAAGCGACCAAAGGCGCACGTACTGGAGCTTCGAGGGAAGACGCTTATGGAACAATTGCTGTGGGGCTTGGTGCTGGCTGACGCGGCTAGTATTTACACAGCCATTCTTAATGGAGTTAATCCCGGACCAGTTCAGCTGATTGAAAAATTGAAAGCGGAACTTAGTTAATTTAATATCGCAGAGATTCGATTGGGTCGCGTCTGGTGGCGCGGGCTGCTGGATATACGCCAGAAATTACGCCGATGATTATGGATAGTCCAATTGATAAGACGGCTGTTTGCCAATAAATATAAGGCGTGAGAGGCAAGTATAAGCTGGCAATATAAGCTCCCGCCAAGCCTAAGCCGTAGCCCAATATTCCGCCGAGGAATCCGATGATTGCTGCTTCGATTAGGAATTGATTGATGATATCCCAGCCTGTGGCGCCGACGGCTCGTCTGACGCCGACTTCACGCTGGCGCTCGGCGACATTGACAAGCATCACGTTCATAACGCCTATTCCACCGATTAACAGAGAAATAATGCCGATGACAGTTAAGATTATCGAGAGAAACCTCGCGACATTAGACTTCTTTTCGTTTATCTCTTCGCCAGAAACGATTCGATAATTCTTATCGCTATCATGATTCTTCTTCAAAATATCGTCAGCCGATTTTATGACCGAATTGAGATTTTTATGATCTTTGGTAGTTACGATGATTTGCTGAATTTGCGGCGTTCCTTGGGTGAATTTTTTAATCACGGACAATGGAATAATGGCGGCGTTATTAAAATTCACGTCCAAATAACTGGCTGGATTTTCAATATTCTTCAACACGCCAACAACGGTCAATGGTTGATTTCGGATGTAAATAACATTTCCGATAGATCTTTCGGTGCCAAACAAATCGACCGACAATTGCTGACCGACGACAACTCCGCCGATGTCGTTAATAAATTGCCCAGTAGCAATTTGCAAATTGGCGACGTCTTTTAGTGATTCCGTACTGCCGATTAACGCGGCGTTTTGGATATCGACTTTACCTTCGCGGGCGCGCAACTCGGCGTGCAGGAAGGCAATTGGTGCGGCTTTCGTATTGGCAATTTTTCCTATATCCCTGGCGTCCGTTTCAGTTAATGTGTTGACTGTCGTCGTGTTGTCGGATTCGGTCAGTAGATTCGGGACGGCTTTTTGATTGCCAGACTTAACAATGGCGACAGGGGCGGATGATTGGTTGGAATTGTCGCCGAACAGGTGATTAAATCCGCCAGTTAAAGATAGAACCATGGTGATGCTGGCGATGCCAATAGCTACGCCTACAATTGTCAAAAATGTTCGCCCGCGATTAGCTCGTAGCGCCTGAGTAGCGTTCTCAAAATGATTTTTTACTAATATTT
>CAUUUJ010000007.1:0-27684 GCA_963548315.1 uncultured Candidatus Saccharibacteria bacterium
CGCCAGAGCAAAAAGAATACTTGAGGCGATTAGCTGACGATATCGCCGAGGCGCCGGCTGGGGCTGATGGTAACTGGTTTCATCAAGCAATTTACGCCTACAAAGAGAGCGGTTTGCTGCCGCCGCGGGAGCTCTTCACTACCATCTACCGCGCGCTCATTGGCAAAGATTCCGGGCCACGCGCTGGCTGGTTCTTATCGATTTTGCCACGGGATTGGTTGATTGAGCGATTGCGACTAGTCAAGTAGAAGCCCGTCTAGTGATTAAGCTTTTCAGGTGGAAATTTTTATCGAATAGCCATATCTGTTGCTTAAAAACATTCTTTCTGTTTTCGAAAACAGCTTTTATGTTTTGGAAAAATGCCTTTCTATTTTGTGCGATTTTTACCGTTTTCCATAATGCTAACGCTGTATTACAATTAGACTAGCTATAGTGAAGCTACACCAGAAGGGGAAATTATGACATTTGAAGAAGCACAAGAGCTAGTGATGAATCATATTCGCGCGCGGAAGTGGGATACGACGTTATGAAAAAGAGGTTTGGTATGAATAAAAAACTTATTGCGATTATTTCCGTCATAATCATCTTGTGCGGCGCTGCGGCTGGGCTGTGGTATAACCGCCAGCATTCTGCCGAGCAGCCGAAGACTCCGTCTACTAACGTGTCCGACGCTGCCAAATTCAAGTCAGAATATCCGCGAGTGGCGGCGAATAATCGCTTCGTTTATGCCAGCGATAAAGAAATCCTTGATATCTTTGATAACGGCAGCGGCGTGGTTTTCTTGGGCTTTCCGCAATGTCCGTGGTGCCAGCATTTGAGCGAACACGTTGATCGGGCGGCTCGGGCTGAAGGTGTTGATAAAATATACTATTTGAATATTCGCGATGCTCGCGCTAGTAACAACGAAGTTTACCGAAAATTGGTCAAGAAATTAGAACCGTATTTGGAAAAAGATAAAAATGGCAATCCTCGAATATTTGTGCCCGATGTATCGATTGTCAAGAACGGCAAGATTATCGGCCGCTACAAAGAGGAATCAACTGGCGACGATAATATCACGCCAGATAAATATTGGACTAATGAAAGAATAGAGCGGACTTTATCTCAATTGCGTGGATTTATGAGTCAACTGAAATAGTGACAATTATTCGACGCCGCCGGCCTTAAGAATGCTTCTTAATCCGTTTTCGCCGCCGACGAATCCGCTGGTTTGGTAGTCGTTAATAACCATATATGGCAATCCATTCACGCCAAGAGAAAGAGCTTTTTGGGTATTGTCATCAATCTCTTTTTGGTGCGTCTTTTTGGTCATACAATCGGAAAATTGCGATTCATTCATGCCGACGTTTTTGGCGGAAGTTAGGAAATATTCCAGCGGAAGAGAAGGGATTTTTTTCGGTACAGCAACGTTTTTTACGCCGATTCCTTTATCAAAGTAATCGCTTTTAATGCGCGGGACGATATCGTGGGTGTACTGCCAATATTTATCTTGATCAGCAGCACAAAACGCAGCGTGAGCGCCAGTTTCGGTATTGTTGGTCATCTCTTTTAATAGTGTTACTACGCGATGCTCATAACGAACTTTTCCGGATTTAATATAGTCATTTTTGAAAAATTCTGTGCTGGTTGCAGCTTCGACCTCGGCACAAAATGAACAAAAATAGTCAGTATAATCAATGAACACGTTTTTCGCGTCAGCGGATCCTTGCGACATTTTTTCATTCCACGGTTTATTATCGCCAATGTGACGATTCGGCGGGCGATTAACAATTCCATAAATAAACAAAGCCACAATTCCCACGATTACAATTCCCGAAAGAATCCAAATAAGCGCTATGCCTGATGATTTTTGTCGATTCATATTTTCTCCTGTTTAGATAATTCTATGTACATAAAAATAATTTGACCTGATTTATATAGCGAGAATAAGCTGAGCAGTAAAGCCAACAAAAGGACTATTATGCTGGCGATATTTGCGGCAGTGGCGGCGGCAGCTCCCGAGAAAAATAGGGTTATAATTGGCAAGATTAGTGATGTTCCGCAGGGAACACAGCCGAGTCCAATTGTTGCGGCAATTGACGCGATTCCGCTTAGTCCGACTTGTCGAGATATAGTTTTTTCATTGTCGCGATTATTCTTTGCTGTAAAAATTACAGCGGCGATCGATACGCCTTGAAGAATTGACACTATCACAAGCAGCGCGCCATTTGGTGAAGTGAAACTTTGTTTGAAAACGTCTATAATAATCGAGCCGAGCAATGCGATTTTATCAAGGATTGGTAAGCGTGACATCATTAGCGGCCCATAAAAATTAGCGTTGATTGCGAAATAAATTATCACGGCGAAGGCGACGGTCGCGACAATTGTTATCAGGAAATATTTCGGTAAACCAAGCATTCTGCCGACTCCTAAAATTGCTGATTTGATGGATTCCTGCTTGCTGCGAATTCGACCCATACGCCCATTATACGATATTCGTAAAGGCAATTCGATCATCCACGGCAGCAACTTTTACCGTATCTCCGTCGTGAATTCGCCCGTCGATCAGTTCGAGCGCCAAAGGATCAAGCACGCGTTTTTGAATCAAACGCTTAAGTGGCCGAGCGCCGAAACTCGGGTCGTAGCCGTCTCGCGCCAACATGTCACGAACACTATTGTCAAAATTCAGCGTTATGTCGCGACTGTCTTTAACTTGGCGAACAACTTTTTCTAATTGCACATCAACAATTGCACGCATCGATTCAGGATGAATGCGATCAAAAATCACGATGTCGTCAATTCGGTTTAAGAATTCTGGGCGGAAATGACCACGAAGTGTCTCTAAAATTTGATTGTCGAGAGAGCTAATGTCATCACCTGTGTAGTCCATAATCATTTGCGATCCGACGTTGCTGGTCATGATGATAATAGTGTTGCTGAAATCAATAGTCCGTCCTTGTCCGTCCGTCAATCGACCGTCGTCCAAAACTTGCAATAGAACGTTAAACACGTCGGGATGTGCTTTTTCGATTTCGTCAAACAAAACCACGCTATACGGACGTCGTCTAACAGCTTCTGTCAATTGACCGCCTTGATCGTAGCCGACATATCCTGGAGGCGAACCGATCAATCTGGCTACGGCGTGGCGTTCCATGTATTCACTCATATCAATTCGAATCATGGCGTGCTCGTCATCGAATAATTCACGACATAAACTGCGCGCGACTTCTGTTTTTCCCACGCCAGTAGGGCCGAGGAATAGGAATGAGCCAATCGGTCGATTAACGTCGCCGAGTCCAGCACGCGATCTACGAATGGCGCTCGCTACGGCTGCCACGGCGCGATCTTGCCCGATGACTTGGCGGCTGATTGATTCCTCCAATTTGGTCAATTTGCTGGATTCGCTTTCCATCAATCGCTCCACTGGAATTCCGGTCCAGCGCGCCACCACGCCAGCGATGTCATCAGGCGTAACTTCTTCGCGGAGTAATCGGTCGTGAGTTGGAATTGCTGCTAGCTCCTCGCGGGCGCTTGCTAATTTTTTCTCCAGCTCCGGTAAATCGCCATACTTAATGCGGCTGGCGGTAGCTAAGTCTGCGTCGCGTTCAGCAATTTCTAATTGTGAGCGCAGATTGTCCATTTTTTCGGTAGTCGTGTTGACGGTTTGCAAAATGTCTTTTTCGTGCTGCCATTTTTTATCAATCACTTCGGCTTTTGCACGAATCTCGGCAATTTGCTCCTTGATTTCATTTTTGCGAATATTGGCGTGGTCGGATTTGTCTTTTTTTAGCGCCGCTTCCTCGATTTCCAATTGCAAGCGTCTATTGTTCAATCGATCCAGCGCAATTGGCACGCTTTCCAATTGCATTTTGAGCGAGCTGGTCGCTTCGTCAAGCAAGTCGACTGCTTTGTCTGGCAAGAATCGGTCAGGCAAATACCTGGTAGATAATCTGGCGGCTGCCACGATTGCGTCATCAGCGATTTTTACTCCGTGATGAATTTCGTATTTTTCCTTCAATCCGCGCAAAATGGCAACAGTGTCGTCAAAACTCGGTTCGCCAACGTAAACTGGCTGGAATCTTCGTTCTAGGGCGGCATCTTTTTCGACATATTGGCGATATTCAGCGAGCGTCGTCGCACCAATCATGTGCAATTTTCCGCGAGCCAGCGCTGGCTTTAACATATTGCCCGCGTCCATGCTGCCTTCGCTTTTTCCAGCGCCAACCATGGTGTGAATCTCATCGACAAAAAGAATAATCTCACCGGCTGCATCTTCTACTTCTTTCAGAACGGCTTTCAATCGATCTTCAAATTGTCCACGGAAACTAGCGCCCGCCAGAAGACTGGAAATTTCCAGGGAAATTAGTCGCTTATCCTTCAGTGAAGCGGGAACGTTGCCTTTGACAATTCGTTGCGCCAACGCCTCAACAATTGCGGTTTTGCCAACTCCCGGCTCACCGATGAGGACGGGATTATTTTTAGTGCGGCGACTTAAAATCTGCATAGTGCGTCGAATCTCTTCATCTCGACCGATCACTGGATCGAGTTTACCTTCTCGCGCCAACGCCGTTATATCTGTACCGAATTTTTCGAGTGGTTTAGTTGTTTCTTCTTGATTCATGTTTGGTGGCATAAAATCCTCCTTTTGGTTTTTAGTCCTAATTTGTTGCGCCCCAGTAAAAGACAGAATGGTGAAATTTGATGTAGCTATAATAGCAAATTAGCACTCTCAGTGCAAGAGTGCTAATAAAATAAATAGGCTTTTATAGTATAATAAATGTATGAATATTCTTGTCACTGGTGGCGCTGGATATATCGGCAGTCACACAATCATCGAACTATTATCATCAAATCATAACGTAGTGGTTGTTGATAATTTATCAAATTCATCCGTCGAGAGTCTGAGGCGAGTTGAAGAAATCACTGGTCAATCAATACCGTTTCACGAATTCGATTTATGTGATCATCAGCGACTATCAGAATTGTTTAAGACTGAGAAAATTGACGCCGTGATTCACTTTGCTGGGTTGAAGGCTGTTGGTGAATCGGTTGAAAAGGCACTTCTTTACTATAAAAACAACCTCGAAAGCACGTTGGTTTTGCTTGATGTGATGCAAGAATTTGACGTGAAGAAATTGGTGTTTTCTAGCTCGGCAACAGTTTACGGCGACCCAGCTCGATTGCCAATTACCGAAGATATGCCGCTGTCTGCCACGAATCCATATGGCCAAACAAAGTTGATGATTGAGCAAATGCTCCGCGACATTTCTGCGACGAATCAAGATTGGCAATTTACGTCTCTCCGCTATTTTAATCCAGTTGGTGCGCATCCGAGCGGCCGCATTGGGGAAAATCCTTCAGGAATTCCGAACAATCTTCTGCCTTTTGTGTCGCAAGTTGCTGTCGGCAAGCGAGACCATTTGAGCGTTTTTGGCGACGATTATGACACTTCAGATGGAACTGGCGTGCGCGATTACATCCACGTAGTTGATTTAGCGAAGGCTCACGTGGCAGCTCTGGAGAATTTGGGTCGACCGAATGAATATAAAGTCTATAATATCGGCACTGGTCGTGGTACTTCGGTTTTGGAATTAGTGAAGGCGTTTGAGAAAGCGTCTGGTCGTGATGTTCCGTATCAAGTTACGCCACGTCGAGCAGGTGACATTGCGGCGTGCTATGCAGACCCAGGCTTGGCGGAAAGAGAATTAGGTTGGCGAGCAGAATTGACAATTGAAGATGCTTGCCGCGACGCTTGGAATTGGCAGAGCAATAATCCAAATGGCTACAATGGCTAATTGCCAGATTTGGTGAAAATCTTATTTTCGTAATAAGCGGAACGTTTGGAAAGTTCTGAATTTAAGTTTTCAATTCCGCCGTATTGTTCGACTAAGGTTTTCTTTCCAGAAAATAAGTTTGTGCCCAGACCTAATCGGTCGCCGTCAATTTTAACTCCCAGCGCCGCCAAAGTTGACGGATACATATCGAATGTCGTGAATTGACGATTCTTTGAGTAGCTAGTCGAAATGGCTGGATTTATAAACGTGTTGTAGATGGTTCGCTGATAATTAGTTCCGCCAATTTTTTCTTCGTAGTATGAAGTTTGCATTCCTAAATGGTCGCCAGAAATGACAATCGTGGTGTTTTCATAAAATGGCTGAGATTTAACCCAATTGACGAATGCGGCGACCTGTTTTGAGGAGCAAGCGTGAACATTGTCGTATTGATTACTGAACGTTTTGGCGCAGGTTTCGTCCAAATAGCCATCGGTAAAATGTGTGTCGGCGGTCAATAATTGCAAGTTGAACGGTTTGTCTGACGCCGCCAAGCGCGAGGCTTCTTCACGGGCAAATTGGAATAATTTTTTATCTTCATAACCCCACCAAACTTTGTAATCTTCGGATATTTTTCCGTGTTTTTTGGCGTAATTGTAATCCTCAATATTGAAGTTGCCGTGCTGAGTTAATAATTTATCGCGTCCGCCAAAACTTGCCTCGGATCCCATAACAAATGTTTGATTGTAGCCTTGTTTTTCTAAAATCTCACCAAGACTATAAGCGCCTGGCAAGAATTTTTTAAACTCGCCCAGGGCGTTATGATCGCGCCCACCAACCAAGTTCTCTTTCAGTGGTACGCCGGCAGATTGCGCGACCATTCCCGCCACAGTCCAACCAGTGTTTGTTGCGGGTAAAGCGCCGCCGACACCGGATGCTTTGTTTGAGAATGAGGTATTTTTTAACGCCAATTCTTCCAGTTCTGGAATGATGGAGGTTTCGGAGCTGCCGCCATTAGCCTTTGACGCCAAAGTGTTTTCCATTGACTCTAAATAGATGTATATTAAGTTGCGTTTTTTCTCTGGAAAAGTTAATTTGGCGGTTTTTGGATTGACGTAATTTTCTTCGTATAATTTGGTCGATTGGGTCAGGGCGTAAATATAATTAGGGATGCCGAAACTTTGAATTAGAAGGACGATCGCAATTAAAAACATACTTAGCGAGTAAATTGCTTGATTTCGTAATCTCAAAAACGGCAAAGTGAGTTTTCGTGATGATTTGATTTTTTTCAAGCAAAAGGCGATTATGCGATTGATAAAAGAGATCGATTTGTCGAATATTGGGATTAATAAGGCGCCGAATAATAGGAAAACTAGCGGAAGATTTTGTAGGACGGCTGACCATAAATTGTCAGATTTGCCACCAGCTAATCCGTTGACGAAATAAAAAATTATCTCGTCGATTTGCGAATTTTTAAAGACGATATATTTATAGCGCGCCGCAATTAAACAAAATGCCGCCAAAAAAAGCAAAATGATTGATATTGATTTAATCCAGAAACGTTTGGTAAATTTAATTTTTCTCACCATTCTATTATATCACTTACGTTTTTTGCGGATGAAGGGGTATAATAAAAGCATGAGCAAGAATAAGACGCGCACATTCGGAATTAGTTGGTGGATTGGGCTGGTTTTATTTGCGGGGATGATTTGTTTGATGTTGGGCGATATTTTACATCGAGATGGCGTAATTGGCTCAAAAACTGATGTTTTGGTGATGGGTACGAATGCTGGATTTAAGCCGTTTGAATATATTGATAATAATCAAGTAGTTGGGTTTGACGTTGATCTGGCGAGGGAAATTGCTAAAAGTTTGGGCAAAGATTTGAAGATCGAAGATATGTCGTTTGATGGGCTACTTCCGGCGCTAGATAGTGGGCAAATTGATATGGTGGCTGCTGGAATGACAGTGACGCCTGAACGAGAGAAAAATGCGCTGTTTTCGGATCCGTATTATTCGGCGTCACAGAGAATAATTGTTAAAAAGGGCAGTCCGATTCGCAATAAATATCAATTGCCAGGGCGAAAAATTGGCGTACAGCTGGGTACGACTGGCGACACCTTGGCGTCTAAGATTACTGGCGCATCAGTCACGCAATTCCAAACCGCGCCGAGTGTTTTGCAGGAATTAAGTTCGGGAAAAATTGAAGCGGTTATTCTGGACGACGCTCCCGCAAAGCAGTATTCGGCTGGATTTTCTGACTTAGAAATCTTACCGGGCGCGCTCAGTGATGAAAGTTATGCGATTGCTATTAAAAAGGACAATAAAGACCTATTAGAAAAGGTTAATAAAGAAATTGCCAAGATGAAAAAAGATGGTCGCTATGAAAAGCTGATCCGCAAATATTTTGGTGAGGAGACTAAATCGTGAATTTTTGGGAAGTGATTTTTGGCGGCGGTCGATGGCTATTTTTATGGCATGGATTAGAGGTGACGCTGGTTTTGACTGTGTTGTCGCTGATTTTAGGATCGGCAATTGGTGTGCTTGTCGCCCTGATGCGCACGTCGAATTTACGACCATTTGGCAGGATGAAAACGAGCAGACTCGCGAACTTTAATCCGCTGGCTAGTCTGGGAAAAATTTATGTCGATATTATTCGCGGCACGCCACTTTTGGTCCAGCTATTAATTATGTATTACGTCGTTTTTGGGTCGTATCAATTTATGCCGAAGATTTTTGTGGCGGCGGTGGCGTTTGGGATAAATAGCGGCGCGTACATCGCCGAGATTATTCGTGGCGGAATTCAGAGTATTGACAAGGGACAAATGGAAGCGGCTAGATCTTTGGGTCTGAGTAATTGGCAAGCAATGCGGCTAGTTATTTTGCCGCAAGCAATGAGAAATTCATTGCCGGCGTTGATTAGTGAATTTATCGCGCTATTAAAGGAAACTTCGGTTGTTGGTTGGATTGGTCTGAATGATATTATGCGTGGCGCGGACAATATTCGTTTTCAAACGGCGACAGCTTTTCAGTCGCTATTTGCTGCTGCGGCGATGTACTTAATTTTGACGGCGATTTTTACGCGAGTAATGGCGCGAGTAGAAAGGAAATTGAAACATGACGATGATCAGCGTTAAAAACTTGAAAAAAACGTTCGGCACGAATCGAGTTCTTCGCGATATTGACGTGGAAATTGAAGAGGGCGAGATTGTCGTGGTGGTTGGCTCGTCTGGTTCTGGCAAGTCGACATTCTTGCGTTGTCTAAACTTGCTGGAGGAGCCGACTTCGGGCGAGATTATCGTTGATGGAATAAAAATCACTGATCCACACATAAACTTGAACGCCTTGCGTCAGAATATTGGCATGGTTTTTCAGCAATTTAATCTGTTCCCGAATTTGAGCGTGATTGAAAATATTAAATTAGCTCCGAAAAAACTGCGTAAATTTTCAGATCAAAAAGCGACAAAATTGGCGCGAAGTTTATTGGACGATGTTGGATTATTAGACAAAGCGGACGCTTCGCCGAATAGTTTGTCTGGCGGTCAAAAACAGCGAGTAGCAATTGCGCGGGCACTAGCGATGGAGCCGAAAATTATGCTTTTTGATGAGCCAACTTCAGCGCTAGACCCAGAGATGATTGGTGAAGTTTTGGACGTGATTAGGAAAGTTGCCAAAAAGGGAATGACGATGGTAATCGTTACGCACGAGATGAAATTTGCCCGTGAAGTCGGGACTAGGATGATTTTCTTAGACAAGGGCGAGATTATCGAAAATGGGACGCCTGAACAAGTTATGGATCACCCGAAAACCGAGCGCGCTAAAAAATTCTTCGCCAAATAATCTAAGCAGCCCAGCTATAATTCGCTTAGAACTGGAACTTCTGTCAATCTGTTAACTAGCTGGTCCAGGTCAACCTCTGTCAGATAACTCGGTAAAATTCGCGTCGTTTTCGGATCAACAAAGCCGCACTTGGCTACTTCCTTGACGCCGTGCGATGTTTGCTCCAGGTCAATGTGCTGGTAATCTTGCCAGTTGGTGATGAGGAAGAAAAATTCCAATTGCTCGTTCGGACCATGTGCTGATTGTTCGCCTGATTCGGCGAATTGTTGTATAAATAACAGCTTACCAATTTCTGGTTTGACGCCAGTTTCTTCAATCATTTCTCGACGCAAGCCATCCAGCAAGCTTTCGCCCATTTCCAAGCCGCCGCCCGGCGTACACCAAAAATTACGCCCTTTGCCGTTATTAGCGGTCAATTGTTGGCAGAAAATTTCGCCGTTTTCATTGATAATAATTCCGCGTACGTTTACTCTTCGTCGCATAAAACCTCCTTTGATTGCTAATAGCCAGAGGTCCAATTAGTCTGAACGTGCGCCCAATAATTTCATGGTCGGGGTGACTGGATTTGAACCAGCGACCTCACCGTCCCGAACGGTGCGCGCTACCGAGCTGCGCCACACCCCGACGCTAAAAAACAGTATAAAACTAACAGATATTTTTGTCCAATTGTAATTATTAAAGTGGAGTCGACTAGTCCTCAAATGATATAATATAAGATGGACTTAGAACGTAAAGGACTATAAATGAAACATATTTTACGAATTTTTAGAGACTATTGGCTGCTGTTTATTATCTTGATTGGATTCACATATGGCGTTGTGATGGCGAATTTGTGGCTGCCGGATAAAATGTCGGAAATTGTCAATAACGGCATTATTAAACAAGATATGTCGGCGATTTGGAATAATGGCTTGATGATGATTTTGGTGACGGCGGCTGGTGGGTTTTGCTCAATTGTCGTGGGTTTTTTGGCGGCGCGAATTGCTACGGGAATGGCGCAAAAATTGCGATTGAAATTGTTTGAACGAATAGAAAGTTTTTCTTTGGCGGACTTTAATAAGTTTTCTACGGCGTCGCTGATTACGCGTTCAACGAATGATATTCAGCAGATTCAAACAACATCAATAATGCTGCTTAGACTGGCGTTGATGGCACCGATTATGGCAATTGGTGGTCTGCAAAAAGCCATGAATAATGCGCCCGATTTAAGCTGGATCATTGCTTTGGCGGTGTTTATTTTACTCGTGGTGATCGCTACGCTATTTACGATTGCTGTGCCTAGGTTTAAGAAATTGCAGGCGCTGGTGGATAAACTTAATTTGGTGGCGCGGGAAAATTTGGTTGGACTGAAAGTTATTCGCGCGTTCCATAACGAGAAGATTGAGCAGAAAAAATTCCAAGAAGCCAATACGGAATTGAATAAGATGAATTTATTTGTGAACCGTTTGATGATGTTGCTTGATCCGATTATGACTTTAGTGATGAACTTTTCGAGTGTGGCAATTGTGTGGTTTGGCGCGCATTTGATAAGTGGTGGCAATTTGCAAATTGGTAATATGATGGCGTTTTTGGAATACGCGATGCAGGTGATAATCTCGTTCTTGTTGCTGTCAATGGTGTTTATTATGGTGCCGCGAGCCGCCGTATCAGTGCGTCGAGTCGGAGAAGTTTTAGACACTTTGCCATCAATTATTGACCCGAAGTCGCCGAAAAAATTGCCAAAAGATGCCAAGGGAAAAATTGAATTTAAGGACGTTACGTTTACTTATCCTGACGCGGATTTGCCGGTGCTTTCGGATATTAATTTTGTAGCTGAGCCTGGTCAGACAACGGCGTTTATTGGTAGTACTGGCTCGGGAAAGTCGACGCTGATAAATTTGATTCCTCGTTTCTATGATGTTTCGGCGGGGCAGATTTTGCTTGATGGCGTGGATATTAGGAATCTGAAATTGGAAGATTTGTCTGGTCAAATTGGTTACGTGTCACAAAAAGGCGTGCTGTTTAGCGGGACGGTTGCTAGCAATATTAAATACGGTAACGCTGAGGCTGACGATAAGTTGGTTGAAAAAGCGGCCAAAATTGCCCAAGCGGAAGAATTTATTAGCGAGTTAAAAAGTGGCTATAAAAGTGAAATCGCTCAGGGCGGCAGCAATGTTTCTGGCGGTCAGCGTCAGCGTCTGTCGATTGCGAGGGCTATTGCGGTTGAGCCGAATATTTACATTTTTGACGATTCGTTTTCGGCGCTTGATTTTAAGACGGACGCGAAGTTGCGGGCTGCGCTTGCAAAGGAAACTAAGAATAAAACTGTGTTAATTGTCGGTCAGCGAATTAATACGATTATGAATGCCGATAAAATTATTGTGCTTAATGAGGGAAAAATTGTTGGTCAGGGAACGCATCAGGAATTGATGAAAGATTGTGAAGTTTATCAAGAAATTGCCGCTTCGCAACTCTCGGAAGACGATTTACAGAAAATGTCTATTGCTGCGAAAGGAGTGTTGTAATGTCTAGACAAACCACGAAAAAACGTCAGCAAGTGCGAATGGGCGGCCCGATGGGCGGAATGGGCACTGGCGAAAAGGCTAAAGATTTCAAGGGAACGGTCAAGAAGCTGATCAAATATTTGTCGGATTTTCGATGGCAAATGTTGATGGTGTTGGTTTTTGCAATTGGGAGTACAATTTTTGCGATTGCCAGCCCGAAGATTTTAGGCAGCGCGACGAATCAAATTGTTGATGATTACGCCAATATGAAAGCCTACGAGGTGATTACTAGTAAACTGCCAAAAGGTGTTTCTTTGCCGGCGGGAACTACTGGCGCGGATGTTTTGAACCGATTGCCGAATAAGTCGGAGATTGAAAAACAGATTCCGTCCAGTCAACTTGAGTCGATTAAAAAACTAGATCTTAGTCGGCGTCCAGAATTTCATTTTGACGCTATTTGGCGAATAATTATTTTGCTAGTCGGAATGTATGTGTTGAGTGCAATTTTTCGCTATATTCAAACGTGGATAATGACTCAGGTGACGCAAACCGTAACTTTCAGAATGCGACAACAATTGTCCGAAAAAATAAATCGCTTACCGCTGAGTTATTTCGATAAGCAAACTTACGGCGAGGTTCTTAGTCGCATAACTAATGACGTCGATACGATTAGCCAAACGCTAAATCAGAGTTTGTCGCAAATTGTAACTTCAACGGTTACAGTGCTGGGGATTTTGGTGATGATGTTTTCGATTAGCTGGCAGATGTCGCTGGTTGCGCTATTGGTGCTTCCGTTGGCGGGTGGCGTGATTACGCTGATCGCAAAGAGCTCGCAAAAACAATTCTTACGCCAACAAACGCAGCTTGGCGAACTTAATGGGCATATTGAAGAAATGTATGGCGGACATCAAGTGATGCGCGTCTTTAATGGCCAGAAAAAATCGATTGCTAAGTTTTCTAAAATCAATAATCGGCTCCAGGAGAGCGCTTGGAAGGCTCAGTTCTTTTCTGGATTGATTCACCCGATTATAAATTTTATCAGCAATATTGGCTACGTTGCTATGACAATTTTGGGTGGTTGGTTGGCGATTAATGGTCGGCTAAAAATCGGCGACATTCAGGCGTTTATTCAATACGTCGATCAGTTCAATCAGCCGCTGGTTCAGGTTGCTAATGTCGCTAATATTTTGCAATCGACAGCTGCTGCCGCCGAGCGAGTATTCGAGTTTTTGGACGAGCCAGAAGAAGCGGTTGAATCGAATAACTTGGTAAAATTATCTGGCGTAAAAGGCGAAGTTGAATTCGACAACGTCGTCTTTGGTTATAAGCCAGACCAAACTATCATCAAAGGTTTGTCGGCGCACATTAAGCCAGGTCAGCGCGTGGCGATTGTCGGTCCGACTGGCGCTGGAAAAACGACGCTGGTTAATTTGCTGATGCGATTTTATGAGATTAATAGCGGTTCGATTAAAATTGACGGCGTGGATATTCGTAGAATGAAACGTAGCGATGTGCGTCAAATGTTTGGCATGGTGCTGCAAGATACGTGGCTGTTTAATGGCACGATTCGTCAGAATTTGATGTATGGCAATCCAAAAGCCACCGAGGAAGAGATGGTAAAAACCGCCAAAGAAGCGCACGTTGATCATTTTGTGCGGTCGCTGCCGGGTGGATATGATATGGTTCTTGGTGAGGAGGCTGCTAACATTTCCCAGGGAGAAAAGCAGTTGCTGACAATTGCCAGGGCAATGTTAGAGAAGGCGCCGATGTTGATTTTGGACGAAGCGACAAGCTCGGTTGATACGCGCACCGAGGTCCTTATCCAAAAAGCCATGGATAAGTTGATGCAGGGAAAAACTAGTTTTGTTATCGCGCACCGTTTGAGTACCATTCGTGATGCTGATTTGATTTTGGTGGTTAAGGACGGGAATATCATTGAGCAAGGCAATCACGATACTCTGCTGAAGCAAAATGGATTTTACGCTGAGCTTTACAATAGTCAGTTTGCCGAGTAACTGTCTGTTACTTTTTACATAATGATATTTTTGTAGCTTCTGGTACATGCAGTTCAAAATCAATATCAGTTTTCTGGACAATTTCATAATAAGGCGGAATTGATGGGTTTTTCGGAAATTCAATTATTTTTCCGTCGTTAAATAATCGTCCTTGTCTGTAAACATTGTGAATAAACGGTACATTTGGTTTTGTTTTTCTCAAGCGATATAACGCTGATTCATGCCGTGTTTCGCCATCTGTAACAACTTTGGGCTGTGTATGCCATTGCCCCATAATACATAATGTTGTCAATGAGTCATCAATACTAAGGATATTCTCAGTCAATTGTTTTTCTCGTTCTTGCGGGCTTGGTGGTATGATGGCATCCTCATCTAAATTGTCAAAAAATGTATCAATAAAAACGAGCTCTTTAAGTTGATTTTGCTGCAGAAGAATTGCTATCGTTTTTATCATCTCAAGAGATAGAACGCTTAAGTCAAAAAGGTCTTTATCAACTAAGGAAAAATCATAAGAGCCGGTCTTTACTGAATTGATGAAGTTGGATACGGCGGGGCTGGCTTCAATAGCTAATCGTTTTACGCCAAGTTTCTTAACCAGAGTATAGATGACGTCGGCATTTTCTTTTATGCCGTGAATTTCACCATGAACAATTAGGTTTGACTTTTGTAAGGCAGGTAGCAATGAGCTTAACTGTCTTATGTCTAGTTGTTTCGGTAAAAATGTTTTGATAATATCGTGATTATTCATAGGTGCTAATTGATAGTTTACTTCATAAAACCGTAAATATATAGAGCCGCGTCGTTGATAATTTGTCGATATTTGGCGAACTATTTATAATTAAGTCATGAATATCACAGACCAACTCCTCACTAAATACCCGATCATTTCTGACCAAGTTGACATTAAAGAGCTTGGTGCGCTTTTAAGAGAATTGGAAAAAACTTTACGCCGTGGTGCCACTGGAAATATTGTAGAGTTTGGTTGTTATGTTGGCACAACTAGTTTGTTTATTCGCCGACTGCTGGACGCTTATGATTTTACGGGCGAGTTTCATGTTTACGATTCGTTTGCGGGATTACCAGAAAAAACCCAGAAGGATAATAGCGCCGCGGGCGATCAATTTAAGGCTGGCGAGTTATTAGCGCCGCGTAAGACATTTATCCAGAATTTTAAGAAAGCAGGCTTGAAGCCACCGATTATTCACAAAGGCTGGTTTTCTGATTTTACTTCTGATGACGTGCCGGAAAATATTATGTTTGCGTTTTTTGATGGCGATTTTTACGAATCAATTGTCGATTCTTTTCGGGTGTGTGAAAGTAAGTTTAACGAAGACGCGATAATTATTGTCGATGACTACGCAAATGAAGCTCTGCCGGGTGCCACAAAAGCCACTGATGAATGGCTAAAAGTTAACCGACAATTCGCGGCCAGGACTGAGGCCAGTTTGGCAATTATCTCCTCTTGCCCAAAAACATAAACGTGTTACAATTAAAACATCACTAATATAAACAGGGGAGGGTTGTGATGGACGAACCAATTCACATCACGTCTGAAATAGGAAAACTTAAGACCGTTCTATTGCATCGGCCAGGTGAAGAGCTGGAAAATTTGACGCCAGACTATCTGACCGATCTTTTATTTGACGATATTCCATATCTGAAAGTGGCGCAGGCTGAACACGATGCTTTTGCGGAAGCATTGAGAAGTCGTGGAATCGAAGTTTTGTATCTGGATCAATTGGTCGCCGAGGCAATTAGCACAGATCAATTGCGTGAACAATTCGTTGATGAAATGTTGGCTGCTTCTAAGCAGGATTCACGCCGTGTTACTCAAACATTGCGCCAATTCTTGTTGGATTTGCCAACTCACGCTATGATTCGCAAGATTATGGCTGGTGTTCGCAAGGATGAAATTACTTTGCCTCCAGACCAACATCAGCAACTTCATAATATGATCGAGAAAAATCGTTATCCGTTCTATCTCGATCCAATGCCAAACCTATACTTTACACGCGACCCAGCTGCCGCAATTGGTAACGGTTTGACAATCAACAAGATGCACTGGACGGCTCGTCGTCGTGAATCGCTATTTATGCGCTACATCATCGACCATCATCCACGCTTTGCTAATCGTGCGCCAGTTTGGTACAACCGCACAGAGAAATTCTCAATGGAAGGCGGCGACGAATTAATATTAAGCGATAAGGTTATGGCAATTGGTGTTTCAGAGCGAACAACCGCTGAAGCAATTGAAAAAATGGCAACGAAATTGTTTGCTGGCTCGAAATTCGAGAAAGTCATTGCTATGGAAATTCCAAAATCTCACGCCTTTATGCACCTAGACACCGTGTTTACGATGATCGATCGTGATAAGTTTACGATTCACCCAGAAATTCGCGACCATGGCGGCAGGATGAATTGTTTCATTTTGGAGAAGGTTGAAGGTCAGCCATTCCCACGAATTACACATGAAACAGACCTGGAACACGTCTTGAGAGTTGCGCTTGGTTTGCCAAGTGTTACGTTGATTGAGTGTGGTGGTGGCGATCCGATTGCTGCTGCTCGCGAACAGTGGAATGACGGTTCAAACACTTTGGCGATTGCGCCGGGTGTTGTGGTGACTTATGATCGCAACTATGTAACTAATCAGAAATTGCGCGAAAACGGCATTGAAGTTATTGAGATTAGTGGCGCTGAGCTTGGACGTGGTCGTGGCGGTCCACGCTGTATGAGTATGCCGCTAGTACGAGAGGATGTATTCTAATGGCTCAGAGTTTGAAAGGACGATCGCTACTGACTTTGAGCGATTATACCGCTGAAGAGATTCGCTTGCTATTGGATACGGCTCGTGAATATCGTCGATTGAAATATGCCGGCATTCCGCACCGAATCCATGAGGGTAAAAACGTGGCTTTGTTGTTCGAAAAGACTTCAACACGAACACGCTGCGCATTTACGGTGGCGGCTAATGATCTTGGAGTTGCGCCAGAATACCTCGGTAAAGATGATATTCAATTGGGTAAGAAAGAGACGGTTGAAGATACTGCCAAGGTTTTGGGCCGAATGTTTGACGGGATTGAGTTCCGTGGCTTTGATCACGCGACTGTTGAGGAATTGGCACGTCACGCTGGCGTTCCAGTGTGGAATGGATTGACCGATAAGTTTCATCCAACACAGATTTTGGCTGACTTCATGACAATTGAAGAGCATGTTGGAAAATTGAAGGGGACTAAGCTGGTGTTCGTTGGCGATGGTCGCAACAATATGGCGAACTCGTTGATGATCGGCTCAGCTATTATGGGACTTGATTTTCGCATTTTGGCGCCTCGTGAATTACATCCAGAGCAAGCTTTAGTTGATAAGGCAAATCATTTTGCCAGGTCAAGCCATGCACGTATTACTATCACTGACAACTTCGAAGAGGCTTTGCGCGGTGCTGATGTAATCTACACGGACGTTTGGGTTTCAATGGGCGAAGAAGATAAGTTTGCTGAGCGCATTAACCAATTGCGACATTTCCAAGTTAATCGCCAGATGATTAACCTGACAGGAAATCCTGAGGTTAAGTTTATGCACTGTTTGCCAGCATTCCATGACGCATTGACGATTACTGGAAAGAAGATTCAGGAAGATTTCGGTTTAGATTCAATGGAAGTGACAGATGAGGTGTTCCGCTCGCCACATTCGATAGTTTTTGATCAAGCGGAAAATCGTATGCATACAATCAAAGCTGTGATGGCTTTGACATTGTAGTTGTTGTCGTAATAAGGAGGTTAAGGAGGCTCCGGGCAATGGTAGAAAAAATTAAAAAGGCAAAGCAGAAGCTTCGATCACCGTCGGCGTTTACTATTTTGTTTGTCGTGATCATCGTTATGGCGGCATTGACGTGGGTTGTTCCTTCTGGACTATATAAGACGAACGAAGATGGCGATCGTATAGCTAATTCGTATCACGTAGTCGACAAAGAGCGAACCGTCACGGAAGAAAAAGATGGTAAAAAGGAAGAGGTCAAAAAACACGACCAGCAAGGTTTGTGGGACGTCTTCACCGCACCTATTAAAGGTATGTCAGACAAGCTTGATGTCATCGTCTTCGTGATGGTGCTTGGTGGATTCTTAGGCGTCACTATGAAGACCGGTGCGCTTGACGCTTCTCTTGGCGCACTGCTCCGAAAGATGAAGGGCAAGGAAAAGTGGCTCATTCCGATTCTGATGATTTTATTCGCTATCGGTGGTACTACTTACGGTATGCAGGAAGAAACTGTGGCGTTTTACGCACTAGTTATACCAATGATGATTGCTGCTGGCTATAACGCCATGACTGGTGTGATGGTGATTGTGCTGGGTGCCGGTACTGGTGTGCTCGGCTCGACAATCAACCCATTCTCTACTGGTGTTGCAGCAAAAACTGCAGACGTGAAATTGGGTAGCGTTATCCCAATAATGTCTATCATCTTAATACTTTGTTTGATTGCTGCGATTGTCTTTACTATGCGTTACGCCGCAAAAGTTAAGGCCGGCAAGTACAAAGAAGACGTTCGCTACAAGCCAGCTACGGCTGCTCTCGACATGACAAACGTACCAAAATTCACTGGTCCGCGAAAAGTTGTTATGTCTGTGTTTGCTATTACATTTGTGTTAATGATCCTTTCCTTGATTCCATGGGGAAGTTGGAATATCACATTCTTCGCTGATATGTTTGAATGGGCTGCAGGTTTGCCAGTTATTGGCGCGGTACTTGGTGTAGTCCACAGTGCAGCCTTTGGTGATTGGTATTTCAATGAAATCACTGCACTATTCCTAATTTCAACAATTGTAATAACCGCAATTTACTACAAAGAATTTAAGAAAGAGGGTGTTTTCCCAGTTGATACATTTATCGACGGCGTGAAAGATATCTTGCCGGTTGCTCTGATTATCGCGGTGGCAACAGGTGTTTCTGTGGTGATGTCTAACGGTGAGATCCAAGACACAATCATCAGCTGGGGTGAATCTCTCCTGAAAGATGCTGGTGGCGGTGTTGTCGGTGTGTTGGCATATCTATTCTACTTGCCAATGTCATTTATCGTTCCGTCATCATCAGGTTTGGCGGCAGCAACTATGCCAGTTATTGCGCCAATTGCCGACCTGGTTGGCTCAAGCAAAGAAGTTATGGTTGCCGCATTTGCGACAGCGTCTGGCTTGATCAACATGATGGCTCCAACTATCGCATCGTTGATGGGTGGATTGGCTTTGGCTGGTGTTTCATATCGCGACTGGCTAAAACGCTCAGCTCCAATTATGGCGATATTTGCTATTATCAGCATTACAGTTATTGCAATTTTCGGAGCACTGTAGCCTATGGATAAGAAGCGTACTATTGTAGTAGCGCTCGGTGGTAACGCCCTGCAACGGCAGGGCGAAGCCGCGTCTGAGCAACAGCAACGAGTGGCTGATGAAACTGTTCGGCAACTTTTACCGTTAATCCAGGCTGGTCATAACGTAGCAATTGTTCACGGCAATGGTCCTCAGGTTGGTAATATTGTGTTGCACGAAGAGGCGATTAACACGCCAGATGTGCCAAGTTTGCCGCTGGAAGATTCTGGCGCTATGAGTCAGGGGTTGATTGGCTTTTGGCTGCAACAGGCTTTTCATGACGCCTTTATGGTTAATCAGATGAACAATCGCGCTGTTAGCGTTATAACTCAAACAATTGTTAGCTTAAGTGATCCAGCATTCCAAAATCCAACCAAGCCAATTGGTCCGTTCTATTCGGAAGACGAGGCAAAAACCGTCGCTAGTGAACGCGGCTACACGGTAAAAGAAGACGCTGGTCGCGGCTGGCGACGCGTCGTTCCTTCGCCAAAACCTCAGACAATTGTCGAGGCTGATGTGATTAAAGCGTTGGTTCATGCTGGTGTGACAGTCGTTTCAACTGGCGGCGGCGGCATTCCTGTTTTACAAGACGAAACTGGTCAATTAAAAGGCGTCGCTGCGGTCATTGATAAGGACTTCGGCGCGGCAAAATTGGCAGATCTTTTGGACGCTGACACCTTGCTGATTTTGACTTCGGTTGATGCTGCTAAAATTAATTTTGGCAAACCAGACGAACAATCTCTTGGGGAAGTTTCAATAGAAGAACTTCAAAAGCATATTGACGATGGGCAATTTGCGGCAGGTTCGATGTTGCCGAAAACTCAGGCTGCCTTGTCGTTCCTGGATGGAAAGCCAGGGCGTACGGCGATTATTACTTCGCTAGATAAAACCGCTGAAGCCATCAGCGGCTCGGCAGGCACGATAGTCAAATCGTAATAAAAATCAAGAAGTTCCTGTGAATGGCGCAGGAGCTTCTTGTGTTTATATATGTTTTATTTTATAATATGAAATTATGTTGCAATATCTTCGTTCAACAAATAGTGATTCAGTAATTAGTCCGCAAGAAAATTTGCGGTCTGGTTCGTGGGTGCGTTGCGAAAGACCGAGCGACGAAGAGGTTTCGCAATTGTTGACGCTGGGCTTGGACGAGGATTTGATAAGTGACGCGCTTGATCCACACGAGGTGCCACGTATTGAGTTTGATGATGAGTGGACTTATTTGATTGCGCGGCTGCCGGACACTGACGACGATTTTAACGATTTTACCACGCCGATTTTATTCTGCATTAATAAAGATCATATCGTGACGTTGTCTAGAGATAGTTTGGGGCGATTGTGGCAGCCATTTATTGATAAAGTGCGGATTAGGACGGATCGACAAGTTGAGCTTTTGGTGGCGATGGTTGAGGCAATTTCAACGCAATATCAGCGGCGTGTGGCAACGATTAATCGCCAGATGCGAGCGGCTACAGATAGTATTCATACGCTGAGGGTTAATGATATTGCCACTCTGGCGGAGTATGAGCGCAAATTGAATGATTATCTTGACGCGTTAATTCCGATGAACTGGGCAATTGAGAGGCTTCTGGCGACTCAGAAGCTGCGACTGAAAGCTGATGACAAGGAAGACGTTGAGGATATTTCGATTGATTTGGAACAGGTGATTGCGCGCTGTAAAAGTTTGTTGAGGACGATTACTAATGTGCGCGACAGCTATAGGGCGGTGATGGATACGCGTCTTAATGAGACGATTCGCCTGCTAACCGTAATTACTGTAGCCTTGACTATTCCGACGATGATCGCTGGTTTGTATGGTATGAACGTGCCGGTTCCAGGTGCTGATAATCCATTGATGTTTTGGGGAATTACCGCAGTTAGTGTAGTGCTGGCATTCGTTGTGGGCTATTATTTCCTGCGCCGCCGATAAGTTTAATTGCAATTCGACAGATTGCTAATATCGCTTGTGTATATTATAATTTTCTTATGATGGTGGGCTACTTTGAGCGTAGATCGTTGACTGAAAAGTTGACGCAAGCTCAACGAATGCATAAAAACGGTTGGATCAATTTGACCGGGAGTCTTGATGCTACTCGAGTTTCAAAGGCTTTGTCGCTGTCTGCTAATATTGTCCGTGACGTACTAGACATCCACGAATTACCTCGAGCGGAGTTTTCTGATGGTGTTGAATATATTTTTACACGCATACCATTTGGTCAAACTGATTCTGGTAAAACGGCACCGTTTTTGATTGCAATTAGCGGCGGTCATTATATTACAATATCGCCTCATGTTAAATTTTCACCCCTGGAGGTTAGCGATTATTTATTTAGCACAACCGAGCGTCCAGCGGGAGTTTTTGCTGCGAATTTGGCGTATATTATTTCTCAATATGAACAGCGCGTGCATTTGTTAACGGAACAAATTAGCGATGCTCGTCGGCGACTAAGTCGTCATGAAGTTGAGAATTCGGATTTTATTAAATTTGTTGCAATTGAAGACACTCTCAATGAATATCGAAGTAGTTTGGAAGGGATGTCCCGCGTTATTACACAACTAATGGAAAATCGCCGTCATCTATTTAAGACTAGAGATCTGGAAGCCTTGGAGGATGTTGACCTACATATTAGACAAGTTCTAGTGGCAATCAGTTCCAGTACGCACACAATTTCCAGTATTCAAAATGCTTATTCGACGGTTGCTAATAATACGCTGAACCAACGTATGAAGGCGTTGACTGCCATAACAATTCTTCTGGCTATTCCAAACGTTTTTTACGGAATGTATGGAATGAATATCGCGTTGCCATTCCAGGGAGAGCCTTGGGCGTATCCGGTTATCACTAGTTTTACAGTGTTGTTGATTTTACTTGTTATGTTTGTTGCTAAGCGACTTCGCTTGTTCTAATATAGATATAATAAGCATTTTCAAAATGTTTTTGCTTGACGTACCAATAAACGTTTGGTAACATTGTTAGCATGTCTCGCGCCGAAGCATTAAATTGCTGATATTAAGTGATAAAGGTCGAAGCGCGTGGGGCTGCACATAATAATAAGGAGTGCAAAACACATGCCAATAGCAATCAAATTTGTGCCATCAAGGCGCAAAAAGATCGCGGTGGATGTGGTGCCTGCCGAATGGCAAACATACATAGCACAATAAAAAGAGTGCAGTCGATCCAATGATAGAATAGGGACGACTATAAACAAATCCCGCTCCAAGGCACCGGAGCGGGATTTTGGTTTGTGCGAAAATGCGTTAATCTTTTACTTCAACGCCAGCTTTTTTCAAGGCTTCCTTAACTGATGATTCAATTGAGCCAGAGCTGTCCATCTCGGTATTCTTTCCATTTATGTAGAAAGTTGGTGTTGCGGCAACGCCGTGTTTGCGACCGAGAGCCATATCGAAGTCGATTTTATTTTTAACCTTGTTGCTGGCAATATCGGTTTTATATTGATCGATATTAAGCTTCAGTTGTTCAGCATAAGATTTGAAAATGTTGTCGCGTTCTGTAGTGTTGGCGTTTTTCCAAGCGTCCTGATTTGCATATAGAAGCTCATTCATTTCCCAGAATTTACCCTGCAGGCCAGCAGCTTCAGCTACGGCAGCGGCAGCTCGTGCGTTAGGGTGTGAGCTGGCAATTGGGAAATTACGGAAAATTAATCGAACGTGATCTTTATATTTTTTAGCTAGCGCTTCGGCTTTTGGTGCAGCGGTGCCACAGCCAGGGCATTGATAGTCGGCGTATTCGATAATTGTTACTTTGGCGTCTTTACTGCCAATTTCGTGATCTGTAATATTGCCATTTCTTGATTCTGCGCTGATAGTTGTGTTCAGTTGATCGTTATTGATATCGCTAATGTTTAGTCGATTTTGTGTCGAAATATAAATCATTCCACCAACAATCGCTACTACAATAATTGCGAAAATTATCCAGCTTTTCTTATTCATTTTACCTCCATTTACTCTAGTAAGTATAGCACGGAATGCGGTACAATAAAACTATGACGATTGTGCTAATTTTTGGATATTTGGTTACTTTGGCGGTTTTGCTGATAGTGCTGGGAGTTCAGCCGAAAACGTCTTCGCATAGTCAATTTGAGCTGCGGCGGAGAAGTGGACTAGGCGATGAAAAGGCTAAAATTCTTTTGCGACAAAGAGAATTTTTACGAGATATTATTTCATTGCAGCGCGCTGTGGCTTCTTTGTGTTTGGTAATTTTAAGCGTTATTAGTGTTTATTTGTTCAATTGGGCGGCTGGACTCTTTTTGTCAATTATAATAGCCCTAGAAATCGGAGCCGTCGCGCGAATTGGTTTGTGGCAGAAATATTCACAGCAGCTTTATGAAAAATACGAACCGCTAATCTTGACGACAATTGAGCGACATCAAGCAATTTTGTCATTAATTCGTTCGGTGTCTCCAGTGGTTGGTGATAGTCGGGTTATTGAATCGAAAGAAGAATTGCTGGAAATGGTAGCTCAGTCCAGCGGAGCGATTTCACCTTCTGAGAAAAAGCTTATTACTAACGGGCTGAAGTTCAACGATATGAAGGTCGAGGAAATCATGACGCCGCGAAGCATGATTGAATCGGTACCTATAAATGAACTTCTCGGGCCGCTAGTACTTGATGATCTTCATAAAAAGGGGTATAGCAGATTTCCTGTCATTGATGGCGACATTGACCATGTTGTTGGCATGCTGAGGATTCAGGATTTGTTAACGATTGATCGCAAAGCAAAATCTCATCGTGCGGAAACAGTCATGAGTAAAGACGTCTATTATATTCGCGAAAATCAAACTCTACAGCACGCCTTGGCTGCATTTTTGAAAACGCAGCATCACTTGTTTATTGTTGTAAATGAGTTTCGAGAAACAGTTGGTCTACTGAGCTTAGAAGACGTAATTGAAGCGCTGTTAGGTCAGAAAATCATTGACGAATATGATGTTTATGGAGATATTCGTAAGGCTGCCACGGCTAATCCGCAGAAAAATAATTTGCCCACAAAAACTCGCCGTGACGTTTAATTCTGGGAATTTGCCCAGATTATGCTATAATAACAGATATGGAAAATAGAATTTTGGCGGCAGAAACTTCTAAAAAAGTTGGTGAGAATATTACAGTTGCGGGCTGGGTTCATTCCAGGCGTGATCATGGCGGATTGATTTTTATTGATTTGCGCGACCACACGGGTTTGGTTCAGTTGGTTATTAACCCTGATAAAAAAGATGCTTTCTCTTTGGCAGAAAGCTTACGAGATGAGTTTGTGGTTCGTGCTTGTGGCGTGGTTGCGGAGCGTGGTGAAGGCCTGAAAAATCCTAATATTGCCAGTGGCGATGTAGAAATTGTTGTGGATAATTTGGAGATTTTGAACCGAGCTGAAACTTTGCCAATCCAGCCATTTGCCGAGGATAATCAAGCCGGCGAAGAACTAAGATTCAAGTATCGTTATCTTGATTTGCGTCGTCCAAAAATGCAAAACATGCTTAAAAAGCGCGCCGAAATGTATCGTCGAATCCATGAATATATGGACGGTCGAGATTTTATTGAAATTCAAACGCCAATTTTGGCGAATTCAAGCCCTGAGGGTGCGCGTGATTTTCTGATTCCGAGTCGTTTGCAGGAAGGGAAGTTTTACGCTTTGCCACAAGCCCCACAGCAGTTTAAGCAGCTGCTTATGGTTGGTGGCGTGCCGCGTTATTATCAGTTGGCGGCTTGTTTCCGCGACGAAGATCCGCGAGCAGATCGCCTGTACGGCGAGTTTTATCAGCTTGATTTGGAGATGAGTTTTGCCGAAGATGGCGAAGAAGTTCGCGCTGAAGTTGAGCCTTTAATGAAGCAACTGGCAACCGATTTTGCTGGTAAAAAATTGTTGGATTTGAGTGATTTAGCGGTTGGCGATGGCAATTCAATTCCGCGAATTTCGTATCGCGATGCCATGGAAACTTACGGTTCTGATAAGCCGGATTTGCGATTTGGTATGGAATTGATAGAACTAACGAATGTGTTCTCTGAGACTGAGTTTGGTGTATTTAAAAATGCTGAATGCATTAAGGCTATTTGCGTAAAAAATGGTGCAAGTTTGAGTCGTAAGCAAATTGACAATTTCACCAACATCGCTAAAAGTGAAGGCGCTGGCGGTTTGGCGTATATTACATATCAAGATGGCGAAGCAAAATCTCCAATTGCGAAATTCTTGAGTGAGAAGGAATTAGCTGATATCCAGCAGAAAACTGGTGCGGTTGATGGCGATGCAGTGTTCTTTGGCGCTGATTCTCGCTCGGTTGTTAACGCGGTATTGGGGCGCTTGCGTAATGAATTTGCCTCGCACTTTAATCTTAAAGACCCATCGGTCGTGGCGTTTGCTTGGATTATTGATTTTCCGTTTTATGAATGGGATGAGCGTAGTAAGAAGCTTGACTTTGGACATAATCCGTTCAGTATGCCAAAGGGCGGTTTGCAAGCTCTGGAGTCTGCTGAAACTGACGCCGAAAAATTATCCATTGTCGCCGATCAATTTGACATGGTGATGAATGGCTATGAGATTTGCTCTGGCGGTGTTCGAAATCATAATCCAGCGGTGCTATATAAAGTGTTCGGTTTGCTAGGCTTCAGTGAATCTTATGTTGAAGAAAAGTTTGGTGCTATGTTGGGCGCTTTCAAATACGGCGCTCCGCCTCACGCAGGATGTGCTTTTGGAGTTGATCGTATTTTGATGGAATTGACCGATGAGCAAAACGTTCGCGAGACTCTGGCGTTTCCAAAGAATGGCTCTGGTGTGGATGTGATGATGAATTCACCATCGGTTGTCGATCCTGCTCAGCTACGTGAATTGGGTTTGTGAGATCTAGTTCATTGAGTTACGGGAGATGCTCGTAGGATGATGGATAATATTATTCTTCACATTCCTCACGCCTCGCTGTATCTACCGACCGATTTTTGGCGTGATATTACGGTAGATAAAGAGATTGTCGAGAGAGAATTGCGTTTCATTGCTGATTATAAAGTTGATGAGCTCGTTAAAAATATAGATAGCCATAAAATTATAGCTAAATATTCGCGGCTATATTGTGACGTCGAGAGATTCCGCAGTGATGAGGATGAGTCAATGGCTAAGCTGGGTATGGGAGCGACTTATACACATTTATCGGACGATACGCAATATCGCAAAATAGGATCGTCCCGTCGCGAAGAAATTTTAGGTAAATCATACGACTTACATCACAAACAGCTAAACGTATTGAGTAGGGAAATTGTTGATCAATATGGTTCGTGTGTAATTATTGATATTCATAGTTATAGCGACGAATTGGTGCGAAGATTATTTGGCTGGACGGATAATTTACCAGATATTTGCCTTGGCTATGATGAAAAATGGTTCAGTAAAGACAATGCATCAAAATTAAAAACATATATTGAAAAAATGGGATATAGTTGTGAGTTAAATTATCCGTATTCTGGGGCGCTGGTTCCGATGGAATTTTATCACGATGAAAATCCGAAGATACAGTCGGTGATGTTGGAAATTAATAGGCGTGTCTATTTGAATGGTGATGCGGTAAGCGAAAAGGCTGTGTGTAATATAGATAAAATAATAAATTTTATCGCAAAAAACCTAAATCCTAATCCCCAGCCACGCCGCCAAAATATCGCCCGCAAAGTAGGCTAATCCTGCTGCAATCGCCCCAAGGAGTAACGTGATGCCTGCAGATTGCCAAGGTGATTGTTTGCTGACTTTACCTTTGATGAAGCCGATCGCTAAGAACGTTGCCGCAGTTAGCGCCGAGCTAACATAGAATAATACCGCGTTTGGCGCCTTTAAGTTTGCAATTACGTCAATCAAATATGGCAATACTGGTACGCTGCCGACTACCACGAAAGCTAAGAATGTTACTGCGCCTATGATCTTTGGGGATGAGCGTTTTTGGCTGTCTCGCACAGATTCTTCGTGTTCGGCGCTGGCTGCTAAATATGCGCTAGAGCCCATTGAGAACCCGTCGGCTATTAAATTAGCAATTCCTAATATAAGAATGACCGAACTAGATATTCCAGCTCCAGCTGAAGCTGCCACGACTGCAAATGTCGTTACTGTGCCGTCGACTGCGCCATAAACAAATTCCGGTATATATCGTTTGAAAAAATCTCGCATAACCATACCAGTTTATCATACTATTAACGATTGGCGGACATCTCTATTGACAATTTAATAAGCTTATGCTATAGTGAAATAGTTAGATTATCTAAT
>CAUUUJ010000008.1:0-25839 GCA_963548315.1 uncultured Candidatus Saccharibacteria bacterium
TTAATTATACATTACCTTAGCGGATATTTCCATACTAAAAACATAAAAGCGTATGCGTTATAATTGAATCAATAACATAATGTAAATGAGGTATTATATGCAACAGCAGCCTGAAATCCCATCAACTCCACAAATTACGCCACCACCAAACCCAGAATTGCCCCAAAATTATCCACCAAAGAAAAGTAAATTGTGGCTATGGATTACACTGGCAATCGTGGGAGTGGTGGCGACAATCGGAATAGTGCTAGCAATTGTTCTTGTGTCAAACAAAACCGCTCCTTCAAAGAATACGAATATTTCACGGAAAGAAGCAGTCAAACCTAAGGGCGAAGAAAAGAAGAGTGAGGATAAGAAACAGAATTTAGCTAAATCAAATTCAAAATGTTTAACGTCTGCTGATTTTCGAAAAGCTGGCTATGACTACATGAAAGACGGCTATTTTACGCTTAGCGACGGTAAATATAATTTTAAAAATGTTTTCTTCAATGCGGATTCGACGCAATATACATACGAGGGAATTGCCGTTGACGAACTGGCTAAACTGGGGTCGCTATATAAATCAAACAGCCAAAAGGAATTTTCAATTGAGCTGATCGGTCAAACATACGAGAGCTCAAAGACAAGCGCTGGCACAAAATTAGCCATGGAGCGCGCCGATAAAGTCAAGCAAGGATTAGTCTCGCAAGGTTTTCCTGAAAATAAGATTATTATCTCTGAGCCAAAAATCGCCAATCATGACAGCAGCGATGACACCGCCGACAGAAACGTGACTATTTATCTAGTCGCGCCGCAAGAATGTAGCGAAAAATAGCCCAAAAATCAGAACAAAAGAAAATCCCCTTCTCTTTCGAAGGGGATTTATTATTATCGAGAAAAATTACTTCTCTTCAGCTTCTTTCGCGCTTTGGCGTAGAGGTGTAGCTACTTTCTCGAATGAGCCACCAGCTTTTTCGATGGCAGCAACAACTGAAGCTGAGGCAGCTTGTACTTTCAAGTCAACCTTAGCCTTCAATTCACCACGAGCAATCACCTTAACCGTGTGGAATGGAGTTGCAATGTAGCCTTCAGTAAACAACAAAGCGTTGTCAACGGTCTTGCCGTCAAATGCGTTCAAATGATCCATGTACACAACTTGAGCTGGGGTTCGCAAGCTCTTGAATCCGCGAGCCTTTGGCACAGCTTGAGCTAGTGGACGCTGACCACCTTGGAACATTACACGAAGTTTCTTACCTGTTCGGGCGTTCTGACCTTTAGTACCGCGACCAGCAGTTTTACCTTGACCAGCAGCAATACCGCGACCAACGCGCTTTTTATTCCTGTTTGCTGAAACTTGGAGATCATTGTACTTCATTATTTAGCCTCCTTTTTAGCAACCTTTTTTACAGGCTGAGTGCTTAGCCATTGATCGCGTGGAACTAATGACTTTAGAGCTTCAATAGTCGCGTAAGCAATGTTAACCTTGTTGGTCGAGCCAAGAGATTTGGTCAATAGGTTACGAACACCTGTTACACCGATAATTTGGCGAACTACACCACCAGCGATAATACCGGTACCAGGAGCGGCTGGCTTGATCAATACGCGTGCGCCAGAGAATTTAACTTCGCTGTCGTGTGGAATTGTTTCACCGTTTAATGGCAATGTAATTAGGTGCTTTTTAGCGACTGATGTAGCCTTAGCGACTGCAGCTTGAACGTCTGCGCCCTTAGCAACACCGACGCCAACTTTATCTTTACGGTTACCAACAACCACCAAAGCCTTAAATCGGAAGCGGCGACCACCTTTAACCACGCGAGAAACGCGGTCAATGTTGATTACCAATTCTTCAAACTCTTTTGGTGCGTCATCGCGCACATTTCGCCGGTCATCGCGGCGACCACCACGTGGATTTCGAGGTCGACGACCTTCTGCGCGTGGGGTAGTATTTGCAGCTTGCTCTGCCATACTAAAACTCCAATCCTTCTTGGCGCGCAGCATCAGCTAAAGCCTTTAGACGGCCAGCGTATTGACGACCATTGCGGTCAAACACTACTGCGCTAATCTTAATTTTCTTTGCTTTTTTAGCAATTTCAGTACCGATAGTAGCACTTTTTTCAGTCATCGTGCCAGTTGCTTTTGTGCCAACTGTAGTTGCCGCAGCCAATGTTTTACCAGCCACATCGTCAATTAACTGTGCGCTAACATGCAAATTGCTAATAGTAACTGTCAAGCGTGGGCGCTCTGCCGTGCCTGAAACCTTAGCGCGAACGCGGTTTTTGCGAAGAGCGCGGTTGAGTAGCTTCTTATTTTCAGCCATGATTACTTACCTGTCTTTCCTGCTTTACGCAAAATCTGCTCGTCGACATACTTGATACCCTTGCCCTTGTATGGTTCAGGCTTCTTCAGTGCGCGGATTTCCGCTGCAACTTGGCCGACTTGTTGTTTATTGATACCGCTAACAACGATAATCATTTTTTCGTTGGTAACAGTTACGCCTTCTGGGGCTTTGTATTTGACTGGATGTGAAAATCCAAGTGCCATTTCTAGCTCGTTGTTGCTTGAGCTAACACGGAAACCGACACCGTTAACCTCTAGGCGCTTTTCATAACCTTTGGTTACACCGATTACCATGTTGTTAATTAGCGCGCGCATCAGGCCATGCTGACTACGGGCTACTTTGGACTCGTCCTTAGGATGTACCGTGACTTGTCCGTCTTCGACTTTCACCTCAACTGCTGGTGTGATGAATTGCTTCAATTCACCCTTTGGTCCTTTAACGGCCACATCACCAGAGTCAACCGTGATTGTCACACCGGCCGGAATAATCACCGGCAGTTTTCCGATTCGACTCAGACTCATTACTCACCTTTCGTGTGATTTGATATTAACTTCAGTATTTTAACACAGATTAGAGGTAAAAAGCAAGGTTTTCAAACTACGAATTAATCTCATACACATCCAACTCGATTGAATTGATCATTTGCCTTATTCGAGCACTATCCGACATTTCCAACCAACCTTTGCCACCAATAATACACCCTCCAAGGATCGCATTTAACGTACTCCTATTTAATATAACCTGTTTATGATTGTCCGAACATCGAACAAGAGCTTTTCGTAAATTATCACAAAAGACAGACGACGATAAGCTTTTTATATACTCTAAGAAATCACAACCCAATTGATTAATTATTTTGTCATCTTTCTTCAGCAACCCAAGAAACATTCTGTATCCAACCGAAATTGACGCCTCCGACCACTGATCGCCACGATCATACACTGTATATTTTTCTCGTACGACCGTCAAGAAATTGAGAGCCACAATCTGCATAACAATTGCCGCCAGAGCTTGATCAACCGGCGTCTGTATATGACTTTCATCAATTGAATACTCCACAACGCATTCACGAAAAAGATCGTCAGACTCTTTGCTGTATTTTATATACGAAGTACGAAAAAGCGTATTAACAGAGCTCTCATCGTGAGCCTTACGGTACGCCATATCAATTTGCTTACACCACGGAGAAATCTGAACTTCGCGTAGCTTTTTGCTCAGTTCACTTCGGTCGACTTCTACTATATTTCGATTCATTTCTATTCCACACTCGCCAGCAGCCCTCAAAATATCATCTTCTGGAATGACTAATTTATCAAACTCTCGCAATGCCTCGTCATATGTCTTTTTCACTTCTGGGCTATATAACTCAGCGTCCATAAAACAAGTGTCGCCATATGTTTTTGCAAACAGTATGATATCGCTCAAAACAAAGAACTCATTGTCTTGAAGAAACTTCAAAACGTACTGAGCTAATAAATGTTCATAAATATGAGCGATTAGTCCGTCATTATCGGCTGTTTTGTATATGGATGAAATTATCATTGCTTGGTTTGATGATATTATAATGCCGTCAAATTAGCAATTTTTCAATATTTATGATAGTTGATATAATCATACTCAATGACAGCAACTATACTTTTCGCCACCAAAAACCCAGGCAAATACGCAGAATTCGTCGCCGCGTTTCATAAATTCTCTCCGCAGACGTCAATTATTTCGTTGGCAGATTTGGATTATCAAATACCCGACTGCATAGAAACGGGCGCAACATTTGAACAAAACGCCCTATTGAAGGCGCGACACGCAAGGAGTCATTTACATGGAAATGATAAAAACCTGATAATTATCGCCGATGATTCTGGTATGGAGATTGAAGCCCTAAATGGCGAGCCTGGCGTATTTACAAGACGCTGGAATGGTCGTGAGATGAGTGATCAAGAAATCGTAGATTATTGTCTGAAGAAGCTTGAAGGTAAAACAAACAGACGAGCGCAATACACGACGTGTCTTATAGTAAACTTCCCCAATGGTCGTGAGGAGGTAATTTTTGGAGAAAATTCTGGCGTTATCTTAACCGAGCCACGAGATGAATCGCGACTCAAAGGTATGCCGTTTCGGGAATTATTTTTCGTACCTGAGCTTAATATGATGTTTCACGAAGTGCGCGAACTGCCGAAATTGAAGCGCAATGGATATTCACTCGGACATGAAGTTGCGGTCGAAAAATGCGCTAGTGTGGTACAGGAAAATTTATTTGACTCTGTATAGCGGCCTGCAACTCTGCACTCTCACTTGCCCATGGAATGTGTTGTGTGAGTTGAGAGGACTATCGGTCAATTTGATATATCTTTGAAAGATTGCCAATCAGCGTAGAATCTAGCTTTTCTTGCTTGATTTCATGAATATCGAAATAGTTAAAATTTGAAACTTCATCTGTTTTACGAGGTGTCGTTAATAGAGTAACTTTGTAGACAATAATCAAAACGGGATCGTCGAACTTTGTATTCCAAGTTGGAATAATCAAGGGATTTTCTGCAGCGACTTCGATATCTGTCTCTAGTTCTTCCAGAAACTCTCGTTTCAACGCCTCTGTAATATCCTCACCATGTTCTAGCCCACCGCCAGGAAGGTCCCATGAGTTACTTCTCTCTTGGACAAACAGCAGTCTACCTAATTCATCACGCACTAATCCCTTTACTGCTACTCGATATGCCGACTTTATGTCTTTTAGTGCTCCAGCTCCCATATGATAAAAGTTTATCATAAAAAATAAACACCCTGCAATGAGGACGTTTATTTGATTTGCGTGAGGCTTAGTAAACCTTCAACAACAAAATAACATAATCAATCTTTTTGAACAACTCGTCATGTATTAATGTTTCATTAAAATTTTTTATTAACGATATGCTATCTCCTTTTCTTTGTTATGATTTTGCTTTAAAGCTGTCAAATACTTTTCAAAATATTCATATTTATGTTTAGAATTATACTGCATTATAAATCTCGGATGTTCCAAAGGTATGATTTCATCAAAAAAATTATATTTTTTGTTTATTTTAGATAAAAATGTATAATTATCTCCACTTCCTATGCAATAACACACAGAAGTATCGATTCCAAAATCAATTTGCGCCTGTATTGAACTAACAATCAAAGAATGCAATGTTTCTTGTAATTTTTTACTATCATAATAATTACAGTTAACCTCATTCCCCTTTGAATTGACCCTAACTATACCAACAGGACAGACAAAATTCATATAAAAATCCGAATAAAACTTTTTGCATCCACCATATTTTTCGATTACATCATATAAAAAACCTGAAGATGATTTGTTAATATAAAACTCATCAATCAAAATACCAGTTTCTTTTTGAAGATGTTCCGCATCCTCAAATGGCACTCCTGTAACAGCTGTTCCTCGACGTGCTGGTGAACTTCCTAATATTATACGACGTTTATTACAATCATTGTAAAACCTTTTGTAGAACGTTGTTGAAATTTCATTTACTATTTCTTTTTGGCTTCCATTAAACGGATTTATAATTTTAAAACCATCCGGTAATTCCATTGATATTTTAGATAATTTTTTATTAAATTCTATTACTTTCTGGCCGAATGTTTTTTGTTCAATCATTTAGTACTTCCTTTAAAATTTAACATCATTAAATTCTGTTCCTGGAATTATATATTGATCCTCTGGGCATAAAAAGCCATTTGCAATAGAGATAATTATACTACTACCATTCTTAACACTACAAACTTTTTAGAGTGAATATTATTTAAAGACATAAAAATAAGAACCTTTCAGATATCATCATATTTACTCTTCAAACTACTTGTGTTTACTAAAATTTTCCGAACAGTTATTTTATCAATTTCTTAACTTTTTCTACATATTCATTTGGATGATTAATACTTAAGTCTCCATGATAATAACCACTTAATATTTCTAATTCACTATTAATTAATTCATCGTGTATTATTTTTGCAGATTTAATCATAATTGGTCTTTCTTTACTTCCTACTACCACTATTGATTTTGATTTGTTAGTTTTTATATTCTTAAGATGATAATTGGAATTAGCTTTTAAAAATGAAATCATATTATCTTTTGTTATATTAGAACTATCAATATAATACTTATCAAATAATTCTTCTTTTATTTTTAAACTTTTAAATTGAAGTTTAGAAAACCACTTTTTATTTATAAGTCCATAAGACATATTAATTGATGATTCTATAAGTTTATTTGTCATTTTCATTGGGCATACTAAAGCACTTTCAATTATTGCATATTCACATATATTGTCTCTTTTTGACAATATATCTAATAAAATTTGTGCTCCTAATGAAAGCCCTCCTATAAGTTTAACATTTTCATTATAATTATTATCAATATATTCAATTATTTCATTTGCATTACTTTCAATAGAAGTAAAATCTCTATCACTTCCTGAATGACCATCTAATATCGGTAATATTACATGATAATTACTTTTTAATATTTCTGACACTTCTTCATAATTCCACCATGATAATCCACCACCATGTAATAACATAATAATATCTTTATTAGATTTTCCATATTCTTTAACTATCATAAAATCACCCCTTAGTTAAATTATAATATACAAACAGCAGTAGAATTGGTGTCATCACGTCCAAACAAAGCATATTTTGGTGAATCTTTACCACCTTCGTACTTGCCTGATGACTGAATTTTATTACAAGATACTATTTGGAGATATCATTACAGTCCTTTTATCACTTCTTGCTTCTCCTACGCATTCAAATGTTGAATCACTCTAATATTAATTTTATCTAATAATGGTAAAAGCCACTCCATCAAGTCTTTTTTATATTTTAATTTTCTCCGTTATCCCTATATTTTCGATAAAGTCTTGATCATGAGACACTATCACAACGCCTCCTTTATACTGACCTAGCGCCAATTCCAAAGCTTCAATCGTAGGAATATCAAGGTTATTCGTCGGCTCATCCAGGATGATAAGATCAGGAGAGTTCGTTGACATAGCAGCAAGCAAAACTTTAGCTCGTTCGCCACCACTGAGATCTATTGCTTTTGTCGACGAGATTGTTCGTTTATCCAGACCAAAACGAATTAATATATTGATCGCGTCGTGTAATTCAAGTTTTGGCGATAAATACCGCAAATTATCCAAGGGTGAGTCGTCTTTAAGTGGCAATGACTGCGACTGATTCATATATATTATTTTTGCATTTTCGCCTTTTTTTATTTCTCCACGATGATACTCGGGTGTATTATTTCCCATAATAAAGTTGAGGAGCGAAGATTTTCCCGAGCCATTCTCTCCTTGAATCAATATTTTATCGCCAGGACGCACATTAAAAGTAACGGGTCCTATAATCTTCTCTCCATCATGTGAAATACTTAGCGATCGCACAGAAATAAGGCTATGCTTCTTAGATGATACTTCATCGAAAGCAAACTTAATAGCAAGTTCATCCTCCACTCTTTCAGGTTCATCCAATTGTCGCAGGCGAGACTCCACACCTCCAGCCGCCCCTGCAATATTTGAAGATGCGCGCTCTTTACGAAAATTATCATTTAACTTATCACTATCCGATTTTTTGTGGCTAGCTTTGGCCGAATTCGCACGAATTCTCGCATCCCGCGCAACGCGGTATAGTCGCTTTTTCTCCTTTTCATATTGCTCATGGCGGTCGATCATTGCTTGACGAGCTTCACGTCTTGCTTCAATATATTCATCGTAACCAAGATTGTACTTATTCACGCCCTTACTGCCAGTCAATTCTATGATCCGTTCTGCGGTGTTACGTAAGAAATGCCGATCATGAGACACGATCAAAAATGAAGCTGGCGAATTGTCAATAAAATCTTCAAGCAAAATTACTCCGCTGTCATCAAGGTTATTAGTTGGCTCATCAAGCAAAATTAGATCATAACTAGACGCAAAAACTGCCGCCAAAGCTATCCGTGTGCGTTGTCCCCCAGAAAATGTATTCAGACGTCTATCCGGATCAATATCACCCAGATCCGCTCGTGATAAAGCCTTTTTAATCGTCCTGTCAAAATTTGCTACTTCGAATTTTTCATACCTCTCCAGAGCTTCGCCATAAATTAATAGCGCCTTTTCACTAGCCTCTTGGGTTAACCTCTCGCACTGATAATCAAATTCTTCTCTAGCCGATTTAACACCAGTCACTTCTTCTATAAAATCATAAACCGTCTTATCGAGCCATTTATTCAGGTTTTGTGGTAAAATGCCTATTTCTTCACCACTCGAAATAATATCACCTGATGTAGGCTGGATATCTCCGTTTATTATTTTTAATAAAGTAGTTTTTCCGGCACCATTTGAACCAACTAGTCCAATCTTGTCTCCAGCGTTAATAGCAAAGCTCACATCACTAAACAATTCTCGACTATTAGTTTTATAAGACACATTCTTAAGGTCGATCATGCTACTATTATACTATCTCTGTATAGATAGATATAAAAAATAAACGCCCTGCAATGAGGACGTTTATTTGATTTGCGCGAGGCTTAGTAAACCTTCAACAACAATTCGCCACCAAGTTTAGCCTTGGCTGCTTCGGCACCAGTCATGACACCTTTTGATGTTGAGATAAGTACCAAACCGCGACCACTCTTTACCTTTGGAATCTCTGCCGAGCCGACGTACACGCGACGACCAGGTTTTGAGATGCGGGTAATTTCGTTGATGGTGCTGTTAGTTCCTTTTTCATTGATAGTAACTACCAACACGCCACGAGGTTTAGCATCTTCCAGTTTGACATCTGCCAAATAGCCGTTTTTGACTAATTGTTCAGCGATGACTTTCTTCATCTTGCTGGACGGAACACGAACTTCCGTTTTGCCAACCAATTTCGCATTGCGGATGCGAGTCAGAAGGTCGGCGATTGGGTCTGTAGTTTGCATAGACATATTCTAATCTCCTTTCCTTCTTACCAACTACTCTTTGTTATGCCTGGGATTTCACCCTTGGCTGCTTTTTCGCGGAAATTGATACGGCTCAAGCCGAATTGACGCATGTAGCCGCGTGGGCGACCAGAGATGCTATCACGATTCTTGTGCCTGGTTGGACTAGAATTGCGAGGCAATTTCTGCAAACCATCGAGGTCGCCAAGTTCTTTCAACTCAGCACGCTTGGCTGCAAACTTGGCAATCATCTTCATACGCTTCTTGTCACGAGCGACCATTGATTTCTTAGCCATTACTTGACGCCTCCTTTCTTCTCAAACGGCATGCCGAATTTTTCTAGCAACGCCTTAGAAGCTTCCTTGTTGCCGTTCTTGATAACAAATGTAACCTGCAAACCGTGCAAAACTTGAGTTTCCTCAAATGTTAATTCTGGGAAAATCGATTGCTCGGTAATGCCGAGATTATAATTGCCACCTTTATCAAACTTCAGGCCAACGCCGTGGAAGTCACGAACACGAGGCAAAGCAACGTTAATCAAACGATCCATGAACTCGTACATACGAGCGCCGCGCAAAGTTACGCTAACACCAATTGGCGCGCCCATACCTTTACGAATACTAAATGTCGCGATTGATTTTTTAGCTTGTCGAGCCACTGGTGCTTGACCGGTGATTTTCTCGACAGTGTTTTTGACAATTTCGAAATGACGCTTGTCATCTTTCTTTTTGCCGGTACCAACGCTCACGACGATCTTTTCCAAAGCTGGCACTTCATGCACGTTCTTTAGATTCAATTCGGCTTGTAGTTCCTTAAGGTAAGTTCCTTGATACAAGGCTTTCAAGCGAGGAGCTGGCACGACAGTTTTCTTTTCTGCCATTATTTAATCTCCTTATTTTTTGCTTGACGAGCAACACGAGTTTTGCCGCCGTCAGCATTCTTTACTAAACCAACCCGACTGGTTTTGCCTGATTTCTCATCAACAACCAGAGCGACTTTACTGATATCCATTGGTACGTGAATATCTTTTTTACCGCCTTTTGGATTGTACTGGCTTGGCTTAACGTGGCGATGCCCAACGCCAACACCTTCAACCAAAACAGTTTGGTCTTTTGTGTTAACTTTTAGAACTTTACCAGTTGTGCCTTTATTTTTACCAGCAATAATTTTTACGGTATCGTCTTTATGAATTCGAGCCATTAGAGTACCTCCGGAGCTAAGCTGACGATCTTCATGTAGCCCATATCGCGAAGTTCGCGTGGAACTGGACCGAAGACACGAGTAGCTTTTGGTTGCTTGTCATCGTTGATAATCACTACGGCATTGTCGTCAAAACAGATTGTTGAGCCGTCTTTGCGATGAATTTGATCGCGAGTACGAACAACTACAGCCTTAACAACAGATTTTTTCTTAACGTTACCGGTTGGGCTAGCGTCTTTTACTGAGCAGACGATTACGTCGCCAACGCGAGCGTAACGGCGTCGTGTACCACCAAGAACGCGGATACACAAAACTTCCCTAGCACCTGAGTTGTCGGCTACCTTAAGGCGAGATTCTTGTTGGATCATTTGTCGTCCTCCTTAGCCTCTTCCTTAGTTTCGCCAGAAACTTCGTCCTTTAGTTTGATAGAACCGCGAGACTTTTCAATCACCTTAACTAGAGTAAAGCTCTTAGTCTTGGAAATTGGGCGAGTCTCTTCGATCTGCACCTTGTCGCCTTCACCTGCTTCGTTGGTTTCATCGTGAGCAGTGTATTTGCGAGTCACGGTGTACTGCTTGCCGTATAGCGGATGCGTTTCGCGGCTAGTGACCGTCACAGCGATGGTCTTGTCGCGCTTGGCACTCGTTACGACGCCAATCAATGTTCGTCGGGCCATTACTTGCTCTCCTTTGTATTATTAATTTGTGTCAGCAGGCGTGCAATTTCCTTTCGGAGTGAACGCAACGCTTTTGGATTAACTAATTCGCCAGCAGCGTGAGAACGTTTTGCCTGAAGTAAGTCGTTTCGCTTTTCAGCCAATTCCTTCTTCAAGTCGTCAATAGTCTTAACAACTGCTGCTTTAACAGATTTCTTCGTCTCAGCCATTTATGCGTCCTCCCGCTTGATGAACTTACATTTGACTGGCAATTTGTGGCTAGCCAGGCGCATTGCTTCGCGAGCAACTTCCTCTGAAACACCCTGCATTTCAAACAGAACAGTACCAGCCTTTACCTTAGCAACGAAGAACTCTGGATTACCCTTACCCTGACCCATCTTCAAGCCAAGTGGCTTTCGGGTAACTGGAGTGTGAGGGAAGATTCGAATCCAAATCTTACCACCACGCTTGATGTAACGAGTCATCGCCTGACGAGCAGACTCGATTTGGCGGGAGTTGATGCGCTCGTTTGATTGTGATTGCAATGCAAAGTCGCCGAACGCGATGTAATTGCCACGAGTTGCTTGACCACGGTTTTTTCCAATACGCACTTTGCGGTGCTTAGTTTTCTTTGGTAACAGCATTTAGCGACTCCTTTCTCCCTTATAAATCCACACTTTCACGCCAATGATACCAGCTGGTGTCTGAGCGCGAGCACAGTGGAAGTCAATATCAGCGCGCAAGGTATGTAGAGGCACTGAGCCTTCAATTACCTTTTCGCGACGTGCCATTTCAGCACCGTTCAAACGACCAGCCACCTCAATACGAATACCTTTAGCGCCAGCATTCATGGTGTTTTGTGCGGTCATTTTAGTTGCACGGCGGAAGTTGATTCGGCGTTCCAATTGGCGAGCGATGTTCTCAGCTACCAATTTGGCTGCCAATTCTGGACGGCGAACTTCTTCAATGTTGATACGAACTGACTGACCAGCAATCTTCTCAACTTGCTTCTTCAATTCGTTCACGCCAGCACCACCGCGACCGATAACAACACCAGCCTTTGCTGTGTGAATTGTAATCGTGATCAAGTTAGCGCTACGCTCAATCTCAATGCGATTGATAGTTGGGCGTGAGGCAAATTTCTTTTCAATCAACTCGCGGATTTCGTGATCCTGACGAATCGCCTCTGCAAACTCTTTTTTATTGGCCGTAAACCAACGAGAGCTCCAGTTCTTATTGACCTGTAGGCGGAAGTTGATTGGATTCACTTTTTGACCCATTTACTTCTCCTCCTTTTTTGCTGCCGGTTTAGCGGCTTTTTTAGCTGCAGGCTTAGCAGTTTTTGCTTCTGCCTTAGCTTCGGCCTTTTTTGCAGGCGCTTTCTTTGGCTTTTCTGCACCAGTTACTTCAACCAAAATATTTGAAGTCTTTTTCTGGAATGGCAAAGCGCGGCCACGTGATGCAGGCTTAAAGCGGCGCAAGCGTGTACCAGTAGTGACGCTCAAAGTCGTAATTACCAAGCTTTTAGCGTCCAAGCCGTGGTTGTTAATAGCATTTGCCTTAGCACTTTCGATAGCCTTTTTAACTGGGCTAGCGGCACGCTTTGGAACGTGCTCTAAGATAACTAGAGCATCAGCTACAGTACGACCTCGCACCAAGGCTGCAGCTAGACTTACCTTACGTGGTGCCTGGTCGACACCTTTAGCGTAAGCACGGACGGTATAAGTTGTATCAGCCATGATTACTTCTTATCCTTTCCACCGTGTTTACGGAATTTACGAGTTGGGCTAAACTCACCGAGTTTGTGACCAACCATGTTTTCGGTAATCAGCACTGGTACGTGCACTCTACCGTTGTGGACAGCAATCGTTCGACCAACCATTTCTGGTGTGATAGTCGAAGCGCGCGCCCACGTTTTGATAACGGTTCGATCGTCAAGGCTAAGAGCAGCAATTTTCTTTGCTAGCTTTACATCGACGAATGGACCTTTCTTTAATGAACGACTCATCGTGATTTACCTCTTCCTCTTCGCGTCGTGACGCGTGCGTACGATTAATTTATTCGAGCCTTTACGGCGACGAGTTCGATAACCTAATGTCAATTGACCCCAAGGAGTACGTGGTGCTTTACCAGTACCGTGGCGACCACCGTCACCACCACCATGTGGGTGATCTGCGGCGTTCATAACGACACCGCGAACGGTTGGGCGAATACCCTTGCGACGTTTGCGACCAGCTGAACCGATCTTAACATTTTGGTGCTGGACGTTACCGACTACACCGATAGCAGCGGTAGCTTCCAAGCGAACTTTGCGAACTTCGCCAGATGGCAATTTGATGGTTGCATAGTTGCCTTCTTTTGCCATCAACTGAGCTTTAGCACCGGCAGCGCGTACCATTTGTGCACCCTTACCAGCGGTCAACTCAATAGCGTAAATCATCGTACCAACAGGAATAGCTGACAATGGCAAGCGGTTTGAAGCCTCAATTGGAGCTTCTTCACCAGTTCGGATAGTTTTACCCTTAACCATTGATGTGTCAGCCAAGATGTAGTGGTACAAATTGTACTGATCCTTAACTCGAGCAATACGAGCTGAGCGGTTTGGATCGTATTCGATTTCTTCAATCGTCAAGGTCAAGCCTGCTGGCAAATTGTGGTTCACCAAGCGGTAGTGACGACGAACGCCGCCTCCGCGATGACGAACGGTAATTCGACCTTGGTTGTTGCGACCGGCATTTTGCTTTTTAGCTTTAATCAGACTTTTAAGAGGTTTTCTTGTTGTAATGTCTGACAAATCCTGACTCGTCATGCCGCGACGAGCAGGAGTGGTTGGATTGTAAGCTTTCACTGGCATTACTTGGTCTCCTCCATCTGCTGCTCTACTGCGTCAAACACATCGAGCTTATCGCCTTCTTTCAGCGTCACGTAAGCCTTCTTCCAATCCTTGCGCGTTGTTGTGCCAGGATAACGATTCTTGCCTCGTGAGAAGCGTACAGCCTTGCCGTCTTGTACTAAGGTTTTAACCTTAACTACAGTAACGCCAAATTGCGCTTCTACAGCTGATTTGATTTCGTTCTTATTCAAGTTAAGTGGAACGCGTAGCACATATACACCGTTGGCGCTCTGTGCGTAAGCCTTTTCACTAACACGTGGGATAATAATCGTCTGTTTCATATTACGCTTCCTCCTTGCCCAACCATGCAGTAATTACAGGTAGAGCTTTCGGTGTTATAACGATTGTATCCGCATTCAGAATGTGATAAACGCTTAGATAATTAGCGCGAACCACCAAAACGTTCTGAATATTGTTCGTAGCACGCATAAGTTCTGGCGTCTTCTCATCTACAACGATTAGAATACGGCGCTCGAACTTATTGTCAGCTAGGAATGTTGCGACTTCCTTGGTCTTGCCAGTAGTCTTAACATCTTTAACGACAATTTTCTTAGCTTCGTTAGCTACGGTCAAAGCTTGGCGAACTGCCACTTTCTTAGCAGTCTTTGACAATTTTTTAGTGTAGTTTTCGTTGCCGCGTGGGCCAAATACTACACCACCGCCGCGCCAGATTGGGTTACGGCTTGAGCCAAAACGCGCTCGACCAGTTCCCTTTTGCTTCCATGGTTTTTTACCACCACCAGAAACTTCACCGCGCTGCTTAGTTGTAGCGCTAGCTAGGCGTGCGTTTGCCAAGTAGCTGTCATATGCCAATTTCAACAATTCGTGATTTGGCACTTCCACAGCAAAAATGTCTTTAGGAAGTTTGGTTGAATCTGCCATTACTTGTTACCTCCTAAAATAATCAGCCCCTTTCGTGGTCCAGGAACAGCGCCCTTAACCCCGATTAGATTGGTCTCTGGATCAACATATGCCACTTCCAAGTTCTTAACAGTAACACGCTCGTGACCCATGTGGCCAGCCATCGTCTTACCCTTGAAAACTTTTTGTGGATACATCGAGCCAATTGAACCTGGCTTACGAGTATTACCTTTACCACCGTGCGTCTTACGATGACGCTTAAAGTTGTGGCGTTTAATGGTTCCAGCGAAACCTTTACCTTTGCTGGTTCCGGTTGCATCGACAAAATCGCCGACTTCAAACGCGGAAACATTAATTTCACTGCCAACTTTCAGATCCTCTGGAATCTGGTCGACACGGAATTCCCGAATATGTTTCGGGGTCACTTGGGCTGGCTTAACGTGTCCAGCCACGGCCTTGCTCAGGTTCTTACCCTCTCCAAAAGCTACCTGTACCGCATTGTAACCGTCGGTTTCGACAGTCTTCACCTGAGTAACGGTGACGGGGCCGGCTTGGATCAGCGTTACCGGAATGGCTTTGCCGTCTTCAGCCAAGAGCTGGGTCATACCAAGTTTGGTACCGAGAAGTGTTTTCACTTTTCCTCACTCCCACTTAAATACTCCTGATGACGTGCGGTTTCTGGATTCTGGGAGAACGTTAAACGTAAACATCCGCTCATAACCAGACCTGCTCATTCACCAAGGAGAACAGTTGATATTACGCGTAATAGAAATTACCTCGTAATTATAGCACATGAAGCTATAGACTGTCAACGAGTCCGACTAGGGTCAGCCCTCTGAGGAGTCTGATTTTTTATAAATAGTTGCTAAGTTTGTATCAAGAGCGTATACTTTACCTGTTCCCATAACTTGAGCGCCAACCAACACTGCTATTTCTGTGTCTGTGTCTGCGAAATATTTTTCTGCTAAATAATCAAGCGCGTTTAGTCCGCTTGGGTAACATAAATCTGGAAAGGCTTGGCGCAGCTCTGCTAGACTTCCTTTAGTGAGCTCGGCCTTCTCTCTAATACGTGTAAGCTTTGCTGATAGATCTAGTAATGTATAGCCATCTTGTCGCAGTGATTCTGCGTCTCTCTCGATCCGCCGAGTAGCCTCTTCCAAGTCATCCCCGAACATTTTCTTATAGGCGGCTTCCAGGGCAGCTTCTTGTTCGCGCTTTTCTCTGTCTGCTCGCTGTTGCCTGATTGCATATTCGGATCGTTTAAGAAGCTTTTTTAATTTCTCTTCGCGCTCCTCGTCAGTTAAGGCAAAAAACTCTTCACTTTTAGATTTCTTACTCTCGTAATCATCTATGCTCCCGCATGATATAGCTCCTCGGACGCTCGCTTTGCTAAAGCCAAGACACTCCAGTATAGCTAGCCTACCTAAGTTTGAAGCTCCAGGCTGAAGATATTCACGAAAGAGGCTGTCCTCATCTAGTTCGTCGTCGAGCACTTGACGGCGCAGAGTAAGGATCGTCCCTTCAGTTACTTTAGCGTACCTATCTATCAAGCGATCTCTATTTTCTTTAGCAGTCATCCCTGACTTTATACATTTATCTACCACCTGTGTTGTTTTTTGCCTACTGCGGCGTTCTGCTTCTGACTCTACTAACAGACGAAATGTAGCCGTTATGATTTTATAGCCGGGATCTTCCCGTAAATTGTCAGCATTGCCGAAGACAGCCAAGGCTTCTCTCTGTTGAGGATTCAACTCCTCTTCTGGTGGAATTATGGGCCAAGTATCTGGACGTCGTTCGTTAAAATACTCTACAACCTCTTGATCTGATGGCAGATCCGGCCCATAATTAACCTTTATATCAGCAGCTTTAATACCGTCTAAAATAGTTGGGATCGACGGAGAGTTAGATCTAGTGTTTTCCATGTTTTTATTATACCAAAAAATAGATAGAATGTCAATCATAGTATTTACATTAAGTATATTTCGTAAGCATAAGCTAAATCATCACGCCAACTGGCGTAAACGAAGTCAGAATTGCCATGAAAATTATCGTGACATACCAAATTTTCCGGTTGAATTGGTATTTCTCAATCTTTAATACCAGCAGCAACGCAATGAATAGCCCGGCAGGAATAGCCTGGACGACCAAACCGCCAACTTCAATTGGATTTTTTAGACGAAGCCACAGCGCACTTAATATCACAAAAACCACCAATTTCAAGAAAAATGAGCCGTCATTGTCATAAATGCGTTCGCGCCCTTTGCGACTAAACAGCTCGCTAGACTTCGAGCGGTTGCGAGCATAAGTACGAGTTTTTTGTTTTGTCATAAGCTAAATGGAATTATAGCATAAAAAATCCGCCCCATTCAAGAAGCGGAAATTTTATATATCGTTAAATTACATACGAATTTCAGCGTCAACGCCAGCTGGCAAATTCAAGTTCTGCAAGCTGTCAATCGTCTTTGGTGTGGCGTTTGTAATGTCAATCAGACGCTTGTGAACGCGGCGCTCGTAAGATTCACCACCAGTTTTGTAAACGTGTGGACTCTTTACGACAGTGTAAGTGCTGCGTCGAGTTGGCAAAGGCACTGGACCAGCCACGTTAGCGCCTGTGCGAATTGCAGTGTCGATAATTTGTTTTGCTGATTGGTCAATGACTTTGTGGTCATAAGCCTTCAGGCGAATACGGATTTTAATTCCTGTATCTTGAGCCATAGCTCCTCCTCTTATGCGCGATCTCGTAACCTCTAATTGTCCTATTTATAGCCAATCGAGTTCTCGAGATAAATTATTATTAACTATGCGATTATATCAGCAATTTCTGGCTTTATCAAGATGAGAAATCATTTCCGCAATAATTCCAGCGGATTTATTCAGCGATTCTTTTTCTCGCTCAGTAAGCGGATAGCCCGCCAAAATCTTCACGCCGTCGCTGCTGATTGTTGATGGCAATCCAAGCACAACATTATTCAATCCATATTCACCTTCAGCCAAAGAGCAAACAGGATAAACCGTGTGTGTCGATTTTCGGAGCGCCGAAACAATCTTAGATACAACAAACCCAATCGCAAAATATGTCGATTTCTTTGTTTCAATCACCCGATAAGCTCGGTCGCGAACCTTCTGCTCAATTCCATCAATCATTTCCTCTGTAAACCCAGGATATTCCTTAATCGGCACTTCACCAATTTGCGCCGTTTCAATTGTCGAAAATGACGAATCGCCGTGCTCGCCCAAAATATAAGCGTCAACCGCTTTGCTGTCGACATTCAATGCATCCGCCAAATACGACTTCATTCGTGAAGTATCAAGCGTCGTACCCGTCCCAAACACACGATTTTTCGGCAAACCAGATTCCTTAAGCGCCACGTAAGTCAAAACATCAACGGGATTACTGACAATCACCAAATACGGCTTCGCGCCATTCGCCATAATATTTTTCACAATATCACGCATAATTTTTGCATTAACGTCAATCAGCTCCAACCGAGTCTGCCCAGGAAGTTGCGGCGCACCCGCGGTAATCACAACGATGTCATCGTCATTGATATCAGAATAATTTCCCGTATGAACCACGACATTTCTGTCAATTCCCATCGCGTCATTAATGTCAGCCGCCTGACCCCAAGCCAAATCCTCATTACGGTCAATCAACACAATTTCTTCAATAACACTACGCAATGCGCACGCATAAGCCGCCGTCGCACCGACCATTCCACCGCCGCCAACAATTAGCAATTTCTGTTTATTCACCAAAATCTCCTTTTTCTGTTTTATATTAGATGTCTTTATTCTGCCATAAACACTACCGCTTTGTCAATTAACCCCTTCTTGTAGCAATCAAAAATCCCCCGAAAGTTCGGGGGATTTAATTAGGCTTGTGTTATCAAGATTATTTGTTAATCTTTGTAACAACACCAGCACCAACTGTACGGCCACCTTCGCGAATAGCAAAGTTCAAACCTTGCTCCATAGCGATTGGTGCAAGCAACTTAACCTTGAAGGTTACAGTGTCGCCTGGCATAACCATTTCTTTGTCAGCTGGCAATTCAACTTCACCAGTAACGTCAGTTGTGCGGAAGTAGAACTGTGGCTTGTAACCCTTTGAGAATGGAGTGTGGCGACCGCCTTCTTCCTTCTTCAAGATGTAAACTTCAGCTTCAAACTCAGTATGTGGAGTAATTGTGCCTGGCTTTGCCAAAACTTGACCGCGCTCAATGTCACTGCGCTCAATACCACGTAGCAAGACACCTGCGTTGTCACCTGCTTGACCTTGGTCAAGAGATTTCTTGAAGGCCTCAATACCAGTTACAACTGACTTCTGAGTTGGCTTCAAGCCAACGATTTCAACTTCGTCGTTCAATTTAACAACACCCTGCTCGATACGACCAGTTGCTACTGTACCACGACCCTTAATTGAGAAGACGTCCTCAATTGGCATAATGAATGGTTTGTCCATGTCACGTGCTGGCTCTGGAATGTAGCTGTCCATTGCGTCAACCAATTCCATAATAGCGTCTTCGTATTTCTCGTCACCTTCAAGAGCCTTAAGAGCAGAACCCTTGATGATTGGAGCGTCTTTGTCGAAGCCGTTCTTTTCAAGAAGTTCGCGAACTTCTTCTTCGATCAGCTCAACCATTTCTTCGTCAGCCATGTCCATCTTGTTCAAGAAGACAACGATCTTTGGCACACCAACCTGCTTTGCAAGCAAAACGTGCTCACGAGTCTGAGGCATCGGGCCGTCAGTTGCAGCGATAACCAATACCGCACCGTCAACCTGAGCAGCACCGGTGATCATGTTCTTAACATAGTCAGCGTGTCCTGGCATGTCAACGTGTGCATAGTGACGATTCTTTGATTCATACTCTTGGTGTGAAGACGCGATAGTAATACCACGTTGCTTCTCTTCTGGTGCGTTGTCGATCTGGTCGTACGCAACAGGTTTGTTAACTGCGCTTGGTAGGCGCTTTGCCAACACTGCAGTAATCGCAGCAGTCAGCGTAGTCTTACCGTGGTCAACGTGGCCCATTGTACCAACGTTAACGTGCGGTTTGCTTCGGTCAAATGCATCTGCCATTTGTAGAAGTTCTCCTTAATTTAATTATTATTTTTCACGCGGGTACAGTCCATAAAAAAGACCTCACGGCGTATGAGTTTAATTATAACGATTTTCCAATCAGTTGTAAATAGCTTATTTCTTACTATAATACTTCGCCAAGAACGAATCACGAAACTCGTAAAAAGTTCCATCCTCCAAGCTGGCTCGAATATCATCAACCAACTTAACGATAAATCGCTCGTTGTGGATTGACAACAATGTTCCAGCCAACGACTCGCGGGCGTGCAAAAGATGACAGAGATAAGCCGCCGTGTAGTTCTTGCAAGTATAGCAATCGCAATTTTCCATAATCGGCACAAACATCTCGCGGTATTTCTGGCCGCGCACATTGACCCGGCCAAACGGCGTATAAGCGGCGCCGTTCCTAGCCACTCGCGTTGGGCTCACACAGTCAAAAGTGTCAATTCCCTGCTCAATTGCCGCAAAAATATCATCAGGCTCGGAAATTCCCAGTAAATGACGCGGTTTATTTTCAGGCAGAATTTGATTGACCCACTGAATCGTTTGCGCCATAGTTTCCTTTTCCAACGCGCCACCGATTCCATAGCCATCAAAATCCATCGCGCCCAAAAACTCAGCAGTCTGCTTTCGCAAATCCTCGTAATTCGCGCCTTGCAAAACGCCAAATAAAGCTTGATACGGCTTATCTGGACGAGCCGCCCTTAGGCGCTTAACCTCCGCCAAACTTCTTTCCGCCCAGGCATGCGTCCTGGCCAGTGCCTCAACTTGATATTCGTACGGATCAATCAAAGAGGTCAATTCATCAAACGCAAAAGTAATATCAGCGCCAATTCCAGCCTGAATTTGCATGGACAATTCTGGCGTAAATTTATGGTAAGAGCCGTCCAGATGCGACTTAAACATCACGCCGTTTTCGTCCACCCAAGCATGACGCGACGATTTTTTAGCAATCGCAATTTCTTCATCGACATCAGTGCTCATTGCCAAAACCTTCTTAAAACCTGAGCCCAGACTCAGCACCTGAAAGCCGCCGCTATCCGTAAAAGTTGGGCCATCCCAGTGCATAAATTTGCCAAGATATCCAGCCTTTTCAATCAACTCATGTCCTGGCTGCAGATACAAATGATAAGCGTTCGCCAGCACTGCCTGCGCGCCGACATTCTTCACCATCTCAGGAACCATAGCCTTAACATTAGCCTTAGTTCCAACCACAATAAACGCCGGCGTTTTAATATCACCATGTGGCGTGTGAATAATTCCCGTTCGCGCCAACGTGTCGTTAAATCGTGAAGTTATTTCAAAAGAAAAAGGTCTCATTTGATAGATTATATCAGTTTTTTCCGCTACACTAGAAACATGAGCAATAAAACCCTCGTTGATTTGGACCAGTGGCTAGCACCGCACAAATCCACAATTCAGGCGCGCGAGAAGTATATTTCTTCGAAGCTGAAAACGGTTTTAAGCGGCAAGACGCCGGCCGAATTCGCGATGGGTTTTTTACATTTCGGACTTCATAAAACGGATACTGGCTGGATATTTAGAGAATGGGTGCCGAACGCCACTCGGATATTCTTAGTTGGCGATTTTTCAGACTGGAAAGAGCGCGAAGAATTCGCCTTAAATCGCGATGAGAACGGCGAATGGAGCGTAAATCTTCCTGAAAATTCACTTCGTCACGGACAGAAATATAAATTGCGCGTCTATTGGTCTTACGGCGACGGCTGGCGACTGCCTTCATACGCAAATTACGTCGTTCAGAATAAAGATTCTGTCGATTTTTCCGCGGTCGTGTGGTCGCCAAAAACTCCCTATGATTGGCAATATAAAACCCCACCTAAACCAAAAGTTCCCCTGATTTACGAAGCGCATGTTGGTATGAGCAGTCAGGAAGAAAAAGTTGCCAGTTTCAGTGAATTTACCACGGAGGTTTTGCCGCGAATTAAAGAATCTGGTTATAACACCATTCAGCTTATGGCAATCGCCGAGCATCCATATTACGGCAGTTTCGGCTATCACGTCAGCAACTTTTTTGCGGTTTCATCAAGATTTGGCACTCCCGACGATTTTAAGAAATTGGTTGACACGGCGCACGGAATGGGATTGCGCGTCATCATTGACCTCGTTCACGCTCACGCCGCCAAAAACGAAGTCGAAGGTCTGGGCAATTTTGCCGGCGATCCGACACAATATTTCAAGCCAACAAATCATCCTGAATGGGATTCGCGATTATTCGATTACGGCAAGCCAGAAGTTTTGCATTTTTTGGCAAGCAATTGTCGCTGGTGGCTGGACGAATATCACATTGACGGATTTAGGTTTGATGGCGTGACTAGTATGATTTACCACGATCACGGACTCGGAAAAAGCTTTACCAGCTATGACGATTATTTCCGCGATAATGTCGACAAAGACGCGCTCACTTATTTACGATTGGCGAATGAAACCATTCACGCCGTTCGCCCCGACGCCACGACAATTGCAGAGGAAATGAGTGGTTTTCCTGGGCTGGGCGCATCGACAAAGGACGGCGGTCTGGGATTTGATTATCGCTTGCAAATGGGTGCGCCGGATTTATGGATAAAAACTCTGAAAGAGAAAAATGATGAAGATTGGGATTTAGGGCAATTGGCTTACACTTTAAGTTCGCATCGCCCAGAGGAAAAAGTCATCAATTACGCCGAAAGTCACGATCAAGCGCTCGTCGGTGATAAAACGCTGATTTTCCGATTGATTGATAAGAATATGTATTGGCATATGGATAAAATTGACCCAGATCTTAAAACCGAACGCGGAATAGCCCTGCATAAACTGATTCGCCTGATGACCGCAGGGCTGCATGGCGGCGGTTATTTGAATTTTATGGGCAATGAATTCGGGCATCCGGAATGGATTGATTTTCCGCGTGAAGGCAATAATTGGTCATTTAAGCACGCTCGTCGGCAATGGAATTTACGCGACAACGGTTTCTTGAAATATCAATGGTTGGGCGATTTTGACGCAGCGCTAATGAAGATTATTGGGCAAATTGATAATCCTAATGTTCACCATTTGATGGTTCGCCAATCCGATCACACGGTAAGTTTTATGCACGGAGACTTTTTATTTGTTGTCAATTTTTCACCCGACAAATCTCACTCAGATTACGCAGTACCCGCAGAAGCTGGCTCTTATAAGTTGGCATTAAGTAGCGACGACAAGAACTTCGGCGGACAGGAGCGAATAGACCATAATTCCCGATTTTTCACTTCCCCAGCTGATAACAATCACAATCTTAAAGTTTACTTGCCAGCCAGAACGGGCATTATTTTACAGAAAGTTGACTAGTGTTGACTTTTTGATGTAGATGTTGTAAAATGAATACAGTCTTTGTTGACAATCCCGTCAACAAAGGTAGTTCTCGTGAAAGGAAAGAGTATTATGGGCGCCGTACGCGGCCTACAGGCCACAATCGTCACGTTCATCTCCTGCGCAATCTTGGTATTCGCACTAGACGACACCCTCAGGGGTGTCGTCATTATAGACGCGATGACGGTAGCTGCATACATCGCAGCTACCATTCTCGTCTGGACCGCCTTTAGTCCTAGCGAGAGCAAGCAGTTATTAGCTCTCGCGATGGCAGTGTCAACCCTCACAGGAATACGAATTACTATTCTAATCCTAGAGGTTAGAATTATCGCCTCCAGATGGAGCGACCTATCTGAAATCTTAGATCAAGATAGGTTTACCACGCTGTGGACGACAGCGTTGGGGTGTGTACCTGTGCTGTTTATCGTCCTCCTCGCGGTCATCGTACCGCGATCACCCACGTGCGACGACGAGGACTAACCACGCCCGCGTCAAGAAATAGTTCGCTTAAGGCTTAAGCCTTGAGCTGGAGCTCTCTTGGCGGGCTATTTCTATTGGCATAAAATTTGTTACACTAGATATTGTGAAGAAAAAAGTACCAAAATTCATTGAGCAATCATTAGCCCGAGTCGCTAATCTTTACAGCTTTGAGCCGGAGCATCATCTGGAGAAAATTGATGAAAGTTTGACACCGAATATGCGAGCTTTGCGCCTGGCTATGACGATTGCCGAGCAACTTCTGAGTATGGGTGTGGTGGCGCGCGATGTGGTGCGTATGGCACAAGGAATCACGCGGACATATTGCCGCAGACCCGTTCATGTAGACGTGAGTTACACTTTGGTGACAATTTCTCAAGACCGCGGAGTTAGCCATGAGCCTTTGACGATGGCGCGAGTTATCGTTCCTGACGATCCTAATTATCAATTGATTCAAGCATTGCAATTATTAGCCCTCGACATTCGTCGCAAGCAACTTTCCCTGGAAGAAGCCGAGGAGCGATTGCAACAAATACTCAAAAAACCCACCGAACATTCCCGGCTAGTCGTTTACGCGGCGGGCGGATTAGTGAGCGCGGGCTCTGTCATTCTGTACGGCGGCAGTTTACTTATGGCATCAATCGCGTTTCTGCTCGGATTCCTAGCAACTGGATTACTGAGGTGGCTGGGACGTATTGGCGCGCCGTTGTTTTATTCGCAAGCCCTCGTGGCGATTTTCGTAACATTGGTGGCGGCGGGCGCAGCTTGGTGTAGTAATTATCTGGGGCTGAGCGTCAACGCAACATTGTTGGTTATCAGCGGCATCGTTTTATTAGTCGCGGGACTAATGTTTGTCGGCGCATTCCAGGACGCAATCGACGAATATTACATGACCGCCAACGCCAGATTGTTAAAAGTCGTAATGGCGACGGGCGGCGTAATTGCTGGCGTGATGGTCGGATTGTACATTGCGACAAAATTTGGCATAACATTCCCTGCGACACCAGATCGATTAACATTGGCGGACGGACACACTCAATATTTGGGCGCTGGAATTATTGCGGCGGCGTTTGTTCTGAGAAATCATTCTCGATTTTTGGGGATGGTCATCTCTGGATTGATCGCAATTTTCGGCTGGTGGATTTCAAGATTAGCCATGAGTTTTGGTTTTGATATCGTAACAGCGAGCGGCATCGCGGCGGCGGTAATTGGGCTGGTCGCAGTTATGACTTCCAGATTATGGAAATTCCCTTCCCTGGCGATCATCGCGGCGGGAATCGTGCCATTAGTTCCAGGATTGTCGCTCTATAACGGATTAATGGGCGTAGTTCTATATCCGCCAAATAGCGCAAACTTCCTACCAGCCTTGGCTATATTAGCGCGAGCAATCCTCATCGGCGTAGCAGTAGCAATTGGCGCGTCATTCGGTAACATCGTCGGTCGCCCAATTCGCCGACAATTCATCAATTTATTCCGTCGCAACACACAAGTATTATGAAAAATAGCTCAAAATTCATTGGATTGTCAGACTCACGACTATTTCATATGCGCGGAGTGGCATACAAATCTTACAATCTGGCTCGCGAGGTCTTCAATATGAAAGAAGACGTGGCGCGCAGCTTATTTGTGATGGGATTAACACATGACTTTGCCTACGCTTTTGTTGAAAATCAGACAGATCACGAACATGAAGGCGGCAGGATATTAGAATTATCTGGTTTCAATTGGGCTGATTCCGTATTTAATCACGGAGATCCTGACGTAGAAAATTGGACGGACGAATTGCTTATCTTAAACTTGGCGGACATGACAACTAGCCCAGACGGCAAGTCGATAACTACGAACCAACGACTGGAAGATATCGAAAACAGATATGGCACAGATAGCGTTCAGGCGACAAAAGCGCGCAAATTGGCGAAACGAATCAAAGAAGAACTCTATGAACGAAACCTAACAATCCCAAACTTATAAACCTGAAATTTAGCCAAACAAAAATCCCCGGATTCACTCCGAGGATTTTTTATGAGGTAGAGATTATTTATTTCGCTTTTCGATAATCTCT